>JBNJEI010000034.1:0-26672 GCA_051745755.1 Fibrobacterota bacterium | reverse complement strand
ATGACAACCTTGCCGCTCAGCTAATACTTCCCCCTGTCGGGTGTATAGTGGACTTTCACCACCAAGTGAATGCGCCCTGCCGGGCGCACACAAAAAAAGGACGGCCCGGAGAGCCGTCCTTTTATGTATTCAACACCAGAGAACGGCAGTTAGAAACGAACCGCCGCAAAGAATGGTCTGCCTCCGCGAAGAATACGCAGAACAATTGATTGCCCGGGCTGAACTTTCTCCACCAGCTCTTCCAGGGTATCCAGGTCTTCCAGGGTAACAAAATGTCCGGCCACGCGAACCTGCTGAATAATATCACGCGGTGAAAGACCAGCACGTGCTGCGGGGGAAGCGGGTTTTACTTCTTCAACCAGGAATCCCTGCTCTTCCCGGGAGAGGCGCACACCAAGCTTTTCCACCAACACGGCACTTTCTTCCGGTTCCACGGGATCTCCACCGCCACCGTTTTCGGCGTCAGCGTATTCGTCTCTGCTGGCAACTTCAAGGGTCAGCCTCTTTTCCTCACCGTCCCGAAATACCACCACAGAAACCTCTGAACCGGGAATGATAGAGGCAATAACATTGCGCAGTTCATTGGGACTTGAGGTGTTTCTGCCGTCCACGGAAAGAATGACATCACCGCTTTTTATCCCCGCACGATCCGCCGGCTGATCTTCAAATACGTCATTGATAATCACACCGCCTTGGTCCAGTTCAAAGGCACGCTTCATATTATAATCCATCTCACCGATACTGACTCCGATCCAGCCCCGGGAAACCTCTCCTTCATAGACAAGCTGGTGCATAATATTTTTTGCCATATTTATGGGAATTGCAAATCCAATACCCATATATCCTCCCGTGCGGGTATAGATCATGGTGTTAATACCAACCAGCTCACCGCGCATATTCACGAGGGCACCGCCGGAATTGCCGGGGTTGATTGCCGCATCGGTCTGGATAAAATTCTGATACATTTCTCCCGGAGCAGCACGGCGTCCCAGGGCGGAAACAATACCGGTGGTCACAGTTGAGCTCAGATTAAAGGGATTCCCCGCCGCCATAACCCAGTCACCGGGGCGCAGATCGTCCGAATCACCGAAATATGCAACGGGAAGCTGGTCAAACTCTTCATCAATCTTAATAACACCCACATCGGAAAGGGTATCAACCCCCACTATCTCCGCGGTGTATTCCCGTTCATCATAGAGACGAACCGTAATCTCATCAGCCCCCTGAATCACGTGACTGTTTGTAAGGATATATCCGGAATCGGAAACAATCACACCGCTGCCGATACCGCTTCTGCGCTGCTCCCGCTTGCGGTATTGATCATCCCCGGGATCCTGACCGCGCTCGCGCTGTCGGGGATGAGGGGCTCCGAAAAAATACCTGAAGAGATCCCCGCCAAAGGGAGCGCGGTGTACCACGGTGTCTATCTTTGTGGAATTTACACTCACCACCGTGGGCAGTACAACATCGGCAACCTCCGCGGGAATGCTGAGATGCCGTGAATACTCTTCAAAGGACTCCAGGGGCGGACGGGTTCGGGAACCAAATTCAACGCTCCCCGATTGAGGCTCCTGCGCTTCTTCTGCACTACAGCTTGATACAAACAGAACCAGGGTGAACATAAAAATAGAAAAACTGCTCTTATTCATAGACGCTCCTTATAGGATTTTTTTTGTGTATACGATTATGATAAAATATTATTATGTCCGGAAACATAAAACTTATTTCTGACCAATATCAGTACTGCTGATGTCAGGATGATGATACTGCCACCGCCTGCCGGCAATTGAAATTGCCCCCTGGGGACACCAGTGAATACAGGCAAGGCAATGCTCACACCGGTGATGCCAGCGGGGCCTCCCGTTCTTCAGTGAAATATTATCCACAGGGCATACCTTTTGACACACACCGCAGGAATTGCACCGCCGGTTCACCCTGAAAAGATAGTCAGACCAAGGAAACCAGAACATGGAAAATCTATGCATTACGGAGAGCAGAGCAGTAACCAGTCTGTTTTTTCTGCCCCGCTCCTCCCCCATATCATCTGCAACAGAACACAGACGAACAATTTTTTTTTGCGCGGCCTCAAAACGATTTCGGCAGGTCTGTGCATCGGGTTTTGGAAAAAAGGGGATATAATTGTCAGGAAAGAGTATCTCCTCCGCATACTGAACACGCCGTTTTCTCACGGCCAGAATACTTCCGGCCTGTGAAGACGCCATACCGGCGTATGAACCGTAGGTGGCAAGGGTAAACACATAGGCATCCGCAGGAATGGGACATCGGGCAAGAAAATCGGCAACCACCCGGGGCAGACCGAAAACATACACGGGGAAGACAAACCCAATTCGGCGGGCCTTTCTGACACTGTCCGAATCAATGGCGCCTGACATGGAAAACACAGCGGTATCATCCCATGTCTGCGCAATCTGCCGGGTCGCCCAAAGACTGTTTCCCGTCGCGGAAAAATAAAAGATACAGTTTTCTGCCATACCATCTCCTTTTTGGTATATAAAATACGTTACCTCCTCCCGGAATGAAAATATTGCACGGAAAAGGCATAATTTTCCCTGTCCTCATTCCCCGGCCGCTGTACCCAGGCATCCCGGAGAATGCCCACCTGCTCTATAGTGGTGTAATAAAAGACCATGGATCATCCCTCCCTCCCTAGAGGTATACTCTGGCACAGTCCTTGCTAATATTTTCGATGGAGGTCGTATGAATAAAACAGAAATCGGTATAATCAGCATCTTTATGATACTCTTTTCCTTTCCCTTGGTGTATCTGGCTCTCCTTATCGGCACGGGAAATGCAAAGATTGTCTTTGAGGGTGATCTGGCGCAAAAGATAGAGGTGGAAAATCAGGCGCGGCTCCAGCGTGAAAGTACCAAGCGCGATTCCCTGATAGAGAAAAGTACCCTTGCTTTTGAAGCCAATAAGGAAACCCTTGAAGAAATTGAAGAGGAACGGGAAAAACTGATATCCGAGCAGCGGCGTCTGGAAAATCTGAAAAAAGAAATTGAACAGGAAAAATCAGGGCTCAATGAAACCAAAGCGGAAATAGAAAGTCTTATCGGCGAAACTGAAGAAAGCCGTGAGGGCCAATTGCGTAAACTCGCTGAAGTATACGAAACCATGGACAATGAAGCAGCGGCACGGATACTGGAAACACTGAGCGATGAATTATGCATACGAATCTTCACCCAAATGGGAGAACCGCGGCAACAGGCAGGAATACTAGCGGCCATGGAGGGAGAAAAGGCATCCCGAATAACCCGAAAAATGGGACAAAACGAGTAAAAAGGCGGTAAAATATGTTTATCATGAATATCCAGAATGATTCTCTCCCGAAAAATCCTGAGGCACAGAAAGAAGGATTATTTGCTGCGGAAACTGCCGGATTATTTCATTCGAAACTACGTGAGGCAGAAGGCAATTCAGCTGAAAATATGACCGAAATTCTGGACACGGTCTTTGGTGAACAGGACAGCGGCCTTTCCGTAGCTGATTTGTTGAAGAACAGCAGTACAGAAGAATCAATTGACTTCCCCCTCGTACTTTCCATGGAGGATGATTTTGGTGCTGCGGTTACGGTGGATGAAGAAGGGCTGAATATGATTCAGGATATTCTGAACCAGCTTGAGGAGATCCTCTCCGTGCAGTTGTTCTCACAGGACATATCCCTCAAAGAGGTGCTCACCGCTCAGGATTCACCGGAACAGCTGATGGAGCAGATTCTTACCCTGGCCGGTGACCTCATCGGGTTGCTCACCGGCGACGACATTGATCAAACCCTGCAGGATACTGCTAGCCGGCAGAATACACCGGCTAACCACCTGCGAAATCTTACTGATACAGCAGAATCCAGGTCAACCCCCCGGGAGAAGACCGCTCACACCAGTGCTGGTTCCCGGGAGAATATTGCAGCCCTGCGCAGCACGGTTGAACAACTGTCTGCCACCCTTGGAATCTCCTCATTGGCTGAAAACAATATCGAGGCCGCTGAAAAGAACTCCCTCCCCGCAGAAGAATTGTTCAGGCTTATTGAACAAAAGGGCGGACAATTGCAGGCGCTTACGCTTCAGGCTGAAAAAACATCCCACTCTGAAAAAGACACCCTCGTATCATCCCTTCAGATACTGCGAAAACTTATGGATGAAGTGGACCATGAGGATCTGCGCCACCTCAATATCCGGAACACAAAAAATGCCGATGCCCCACTGATAAACAACAAATCAGCCATGGATCTTGAAAAGCACATTGCAGCCCTGCTTACTGATAAGCCGGTGGAAAATGTTCCACAGGAAGCCTCTGAATCAGCAAAAAAAGAGACCGGGGAAGCAAAACCAGAAAGTTTTTTATCCAAAGCCCTCTCTGGCCAAGTCGCTCCTTCGGAACAGACCGGGACCTTCCATGAGGGACAAAACCTGTCCCGTGAAATACCTCTGACAGATACAGGTACTGCTCCTGTCCAGGAGAACACCGCCCCCGCCGCAGATAAAACCATAACTGAGCGTATCGCCAATATACAGATACTCAATCAGATATCCCATAAGATCAGCGAAGCCGCTCAAAGCGGACTCAGCACTATTCAACTGAAACTGAAACCGGAAAGGCTGGGAGAAGTTCAGATACGCCTCTCAGTGCAAAATGATGTGGTAACAGCGCGCATTGATGTTGAAAATCAGCAGGTACGCCAGATTGTGGAGAATAATTTTCAGGCTCTTCGGGATTCCCTGCAGGACCACAATCTTTCCGCAGGGAATCTTGATGTAAATGTGGGTGATTTTTCCCGTGACCGCGAGGATGGCTCCGGCTATTCCCGGCAGGCCCCCCCTCGCAGGAATGGTCTTGCCAGCGATGAGGAAGAAGCTGAATATACAGACCCGAAAACAGATACGGGACGGAGATTCGGCACGAATTCATTTGAGTACAATGTCTAAGGAGGAACTATGCCAACCATTAATCAATCGGTCAATGCCATGCAACAATCAGGCGATCCCTACAGTGTAAAAGCCGGCATTACGGATAAAGGGCTTCAGACCAAGGAAGTTACGGGAGACCGTGAATCCGGCAATTTTGCCGATCCTAAGGAACAGGAGATGGCCCAGGAAGAATTTTTGTTTCTTCTGACTGAACAACTCAAACACCAGGACCCCATGGATCCCATGGACAACAGGGATTTTGTAACCCAGCTGGCACAATTTACCGAATTGGAAAATTCGACAAATGTAAAAAACTCCATGGATGATATGCGCTCATCCCTGGAAAATTCCCTGGATATACAAAACAATACGGCCCAGTCCATGAGCAATGCCTCCGCCGTATCTCTTGTGGGAAGGGAAGTCCGGCTTATGCAGGATTCATTTTCCTGGGAGGGGAATTCAAATCAGCCCTTCCGTGTCCAGATGGGAAACCGCAGCAGCGTTACGGTTGAAATTCTTGATAGTGATGACGAAGTAATTGATGAAGTAACCGTTGACGGAAAGGATGATACAAATGCCGGAACCTTTACCTGGGACGGCGTTACCCAGGAAGGCGAAAAGGCGGAATTTGGAGAGTATAAACTGCGGGTCCGTGAAAACGCTGAGAGTTCGGATGAACTCTACTGTTTTGTTCAGGATGTGGTAAAGGGTCTGCGCTATACTGACAGCGGAGCAATGCTGAATGTTGACAACCGTGAAATATCCGTGGGAAATATCATTGAAGTGGAACCGGGGGGATTTGACAAGGATACAGGAACAGGTGGATTTGAAACCATTACCATGGGACAGGCTCTGAATCTTGTGGGAAAAAACATTCGAACCACCGCAAACCCCCGATACACCCCCAGCCACGGCGAAAAGGAGGTAACCTATAATGTTGAGCTCAACGGTGATCCCGGGGCCAGGGTAATTGTAAAAGATGCTGACGGAGTAATTGTTCAGAATCGTGAAGTTTCAAAAAGCGGTGAAGTAACCCTTCCTCTCACAGGTTCCCCCGACCAGGACTATTCAGTCTCCATTGAAGACAGTGAAAATGCATATTTCTATATGGATTCCGAGGTTACGGGGGTAAAATCAACTGATTCGGGAATTCAGCTGAACGCCGGTGGAAGACTGGTGGATCTGCGTGATATAATCGAACTTTCTTCAACATCATAGTAAAAGGAGGAGGTATGAATGTACATGGTGTCACCCCCCCGGGGAAATTGCACGGCGCAGGTGAGCAGAACCTGAACAGGCGGCTCAGCCAATACCGTGACACGGGGGTCAATTTTGCGGATCTGATACAGGAAAAAGCGGCTCCGCAGGAATTACGGTTTTCGGCCCATGCGGAAAACAGAATTAAAAGCCGGGGCATCAACATGAACGAGGAGGTAAAACAGAAATTGATGCATGCCGCAGATAAGGCTGCGCAGAAAGGCGGAAAAGAAACCCTTCTACTGACGAATGATTCGGCCTTTATAGTAAACATAAAAAACAGAACCGTGGTAACGGCCATGGACAATGCAGCAATGAAAGAGAATGTATTTACAAATATAGACAGTGCGGTTATAACGGAATAAACTGGACCCGAAAGGGAAGTTTCAGGGGATCGAACGACTGACATCCCTTTCCGTTCTGCACGATTCCACAAGGAGTTATGTATGTTACGGTCACTATACAGCGGAGTATCCGGCCTGAGAAACCATCAGGTAGCCATGGATACCACATCAAACAATATTGCAAATGTAAACACCCATGGGTTTCGCTCCCAGCGGGCCACCTTCAAGGAAGCCATGTATCAGACCCTGCAGGGAGCAACACGACCTCCCGGCGATCGGGGCGGGCGCAATCCCATGCAGGTGGGCCTGGGTATGCAGATCGGCTCAATTGACACAATCCTCACCCAGGGAGCACTTGAATCCACGGGGCAGATAACGGACGTAGCCATTGAAGGTGATGCATATTTTGCCTTTTCCGACGGAATCGGCACCTACTACAGCAGAAACGGAAATCTTCAGATGGATTCCTCGGGAAAACTGGTATCTGCTTCAAACGGTTTTACATTACAAGGGCTTACGGCGGATTCAAACGGCAATTTCTCCAGTGAGGCAATCCCCGGAGATATCGAAATCCCCTTTGGCCAGAAGGCTCCTGCAAGTGCAACCAACGAGGTAAAATTCTCCAGTAATCTCGATAAAGACTCCGCCGGTCTTGGCACCATACTCCATACGGGGAAATTTCTCGCCGTTGCGGAAGATGACAACCTGCTAACGGGGCTTAACGATCAAAACGGAAATCTGCTGAATGTTCAGGACGGAGATCGCCTTCGCATCGATATAAACGATACAAACGGCAGCTATTCCTTTGAAGCCCCCGTGGGTGATGAGGCAAATGAAATAGAAACCGTTGAAGATCTTGCACAGTGGCTGCAGGATTCCATTCGGGACGGTGCCGACGGACCGGGAATAGCCGGTGCCACCGTGGCAATAAATGCTGATGGACAGTTTGAGATCAGTGATCTGGGAGGTAATACCCTTTCAAGCCTCAGTATTGGGAATGCCACACGCCCCAACTCCGACACCTATATGAAAAATGTTTTCAACTGGAACAGCATTACCGGAGACGATAATACCTCCAGCGGAAAGGCCCTCACTGCCGCAAGTGAAGACCACGATCTCACTGATGTATTTGACGCAGCAGGACAAAGCCTGGGGCTTGAAGCTGGCGATGAAGTCGATATTGCCGGGAGTATCGGTTCTGAATCGATAAATTTCGATCCCGTTGTCTTCGGAACCGACTTTACCACCATGGGGGAATATCTGGACCTGATACAGCAGGCATTGAATCTGCCGGAAACCATTATTAACAAGGACGGTACTGAGGTTCCCACGGTGGAAATAAACCGTATTTCCGGTGGAGATGAACGTGTTCCCGGCGGCTCCATAATTATTCGCGGACAGGCTCAGGAAGCCTTCGCATTAAACGGCATTGCCATCAATGCCAGTACGGACAGCGGTTCTAATATTTCCCCCAATGCATTTAATTCCAATATGGCCTTTGCGGAAATTCAGAGCGCGCGGGATACAACGGAACATTCCACCTCAATTGAGGTCTATGATGAGTCTGGCCAGGCTCATACGATGACCACAACCTTTACCCACACGGGTGAACCGAATAAATGGCTCTGGGAAATCACCATGCAGGGGGACCAGGAATTGATCGGTGGTCATAAGGGTACCCTTGAATTTGGTCAGGACGGCTCACCGTCATCCTGGGCATTTGATGACGGTGCATCAAAGTTCCAGTTTGATCCCAAAAACGGTTCTGCCAATGTGAGTATCGACCTTGATACGGGCGGTCCGGGCAATTTTGAGGGTATTACCCAGTTCAGCTCCCCCACAACAACATCCGCAAAGGAGCAGAACGGTTATACCATGGGTAATCTTGATGAGATTGCCGTTGCGGAAGACGGCACCATAAACGGTTCCTTTACAAATGGGACAAACCAGCCCATTGCAAAGATGCTTCTGGCGGATTTCAGAAATCCCGGTGGACTCAAACGTCTGGGCGACAATATGTACACCACGTCAAACAATTCCGGTGAAGCGGTGTACGGGCAGGCAACAACGTCTTCAACGTCAAAGATCAAGCCCGGCGCCCTGGAAATGTCAAACGTGGAACTTGAAAAGGAATTTACCGATCTGATAAAAACACAGAAAGGATATCAGGCAAATTCCCGTGTAATTACGCAGTCGGATGAAATATTGGATGAATTAATTAATTTAGTACGGTAAAATATAAGGGACAGGGGAAGAACTCTTCCCCGCTCCCATACTTTTTAGAAGTGTGCTGAGTGTCAGGAATTATTTTAAGAGCCAATAGCAGGTAAGGGGATACGGATGATTTCGGTACAGAGAATAAACGGCAAGGAATTTATCATTAATGCCGATTTTATTGAAACCGTTGAGGAAACTCCCGATACGGTAATAAAACTTACATCGGGTAAGGTGTTTATGGTACTGGATACACCGGAATCAATAATCGAGAAGTGTATCTCCTACAGAAACAAATGCGGATCACGGCTGACCGTAAAACGGCAGACAGGAGAGGAAATCCAATGAGTATAAGTAATATCGGCGGTTTATTTCTCGCATGGCTGTTTATCCTGATGGGGATGGGCTTTGGCCAGCTGGGAACCTTTATTGATATTCCCTCCGTACAGATTGTTATTGTGGGAACCATTGCGGCAACCTTTGTGGCCTTCCCTCTTGAAAACATGAAAACCATTCCCGCTCTGTTAAAAAAAGCCTTTGGCAAAACCGGTTTGGATCCCAAGGAGTCAATCAACACCCTGGCCGAATTTTCCGATCAGGCCCGCAGGGAAGGCATCCTTGCCCTTGAAGACAAGGCGATGAAACTGGATGACCAGTTTTTAAAAAAAGGTATCGGCCTTGCAGTGGACGGAACAGAGCCTGAAATAATCCGGGATATTCTCAAAACAGAAATCACCTTTCTTGAAGAGCGACATAAGCGGGGATCACAGATTTTTGAATTTATGGCAACCATAGCCCCCGCCATGGGAATGATTGGAACCCTGATCGGACTTATACTTATGCTGGGAAATATGGATGATGTGGAAACCATCGGACCGAATATGGCCGTGGCGCTGATCACAACCCTCTACGGATCCCTTCTGGCCAATGCGGTATGTACCCCCATTGCAAATATTCTGCAGCAGCATTCCCAAAAGGAATTGCTTGTGAAAAATCTTATGCTTGAAGGAATAATGGCCCTGCAGACCGGTGATAATCCCCGTATTGTAAAACAGCGGCTTGCTGCGTTCCTTGACCCCGTATCGCGAACTGAAGTTGTGGGCGACGAATTATAAGGATGCACTATGGCTGAAAATAAAGAACGAAAGGACGAAAAGAAACAGGAAGAATGTAAGGAAGGTGCCCCTGAATATATGGCCACCTATGGGGATATGATGACCCTTCTGCTCTGCTTCTTCGTACTACTGCTTTCCATGGCGGAAGTGGATCCGGCAAAATTTGATATTGCCGCATCATCCTTTCAGAATGCCCTGAGCGGTGTTCTTGAAAGTATGCCGACTGTGGCCATACACCAGGAGGTTTTGCGCCCGCGCCTGGGCGGTGATGATCAAAACAGAAGAATGGCGGCCCAGGCTGCAATGCGAATAAGAGAAGCCATGAAAAAAGATTTTAAGGAGGATGCAGTTAAGGTGGAAGTAACCGAAACAGGTATCGGCATACGGGTCAATGATCCTGTCACCTTTGCCACTGGACGGGCAGATTTAAAGAATGAGTTTGAAGAGATACTTCAGGAGGTATTGAAGGTAATCGATGATGTTGTGTACGAAAGTATCCGCGTGGAAGGGCATACGGATAATATTCCCATCAACACCGATGAATATCCCTCAAACTGGGAATTATCCTCCGCCCGTGCGCTCCAGGTGGTACAGTTTTTACACCGCCGCGGCGTTGATCCGGCAAAACTGAGTGCCGTGGGATATGGAGAATACCGCCCCCTCGTACCGAATACAACAGGGGAAAACAGACGTAAAAACAGAAGAATAGAAATATTTGTAGACTTTGAAGAAACCCAGAGAAATTAAACGATACTGCACGGGAGAGCCCTATGGCTGAAGAAGAAAAGAATACAGAAACCGAAGAGGTACAGGAAAAATCACCCGGAAAAAAGAGTAACCTGCTCCTTTTAATTGGGATTATTGCGGGTATTATTCTTGCACAGGTTCTGATCGGGTTTGTAACCATACAGTTTATTTCACCGGATAAATCCTCCGAAAATTCTCCGCAGGAAGAATCCGGTGAAGATGGGGACGCCCAGCCTGAACAGGCTGCAGAAAGTGTGGAAAATGAAATCATCCTGAATGATGCCGCCTTTGAAACCGTGGTAAATATTGCCGGAACTGATGGCAACAGATTTTTGAAAGTGCGGATAATACTCGCCTACGATGAAGACGATCGCGAAAACAAGGACCTTATATCCCATGCCCTGAAGCGACAAAGCCGCTTTAAATCGGAAGCCATAAATTATCTTTCTTCCCTGACGTTAAAAGAGGTCTTGGACTCAAACGCCCAGGAAAATATCCGGTCGGACCTCTTAGTCCGCTTTAATAGTATACTGCCCCGTGAGGCGGGAGAATTCAGTAATGTATATATTACTGAGTTTATTGTACAATAAATAAAAAAGGTGTCTTATCATGAGTGATATACTCTCCCAAGACGAAATTGATGCTCTTCTTTCCGCGGTAAGCGAAGACGAAGGTGACTCCGAAGAGGATTCCGGGGCTTCTTCCGAAGAAAGCAGTTCCTTTGACTCTTCACCTGCATCATTCGCCGGTTCGGCATCAACAGCGGAACCCATGGTTTTTGATGAAGACGACGATGACGAAGACGGCCTTGGAGACAAGGTTCTCAGCCTCTATGATTTTCGCAGACCGGACCGTGTTTCAAAGGAGCAAATGCGGACAATACATAATCTGCATGAAGGATATGCACGCCTTTTTTCCACAACCCTTACCAATTATCTGCGAACCTTTGTGGAGATTGAAGTGGTAAGCGTTGATCAGCTGACCTATTCAGAATTTATCATGTCCATATCAAACCCCAGCTGTATTCATCTGTTTCAGATGGACCCCATAGATGTATCCGCCATATTTGAAATGAATCCCTCCCTGGTATTCTTTATGATCGACCGCCTCTTCGGCGGCTTGGGCAGAAGCACGGAAAACAACCGTGAACTGACGAAGATTGAACAGAATGTTATTCAAAGTATTGTGTCCCGCGGTCTGGGAGATCTGGCCGGAGCCTGGGAGCATATGGGCGCCTTCAGCCCCCGGATTACTAATTATGAAACAAACCCCATGTTTGTTCAGATTGTTCCTCCCGGTGAAACCGTAATTCTTGTCACCTTTGAAGTTCATATGCTCAAGTCTTCAGGACTGATGAGTATCTGTTTTCCCTATCAGATTATCGAACAGATTTTTTCTGAAATGAAGGGACATGATTATCTCTCCACAAAGGCGGAAATTACACCGCAAACCAAAAAAACCATGGAAGAAGAGCTGCAGGACATCACCGTGGAGCTCTCCGCCCTCATTGGGAAAGCCGGCATGTCTATCCGTGATTTGCTGCAGCTGCAGCAGGGAGATATCCTCTGTCTGGATAAGCATAAGGATTCTGACTTAATTGTTCAGATCAGCGGCAAGAGTAAAATGGGCGGTAAAAGCGGAATCTCCGGCAGAAAGAAAGCCGTTAAAATAACAGAATTATTTGAACAGGAATTTGCCAATACGCAAAAATCCTCCTCACGAAATGATACACCGAAAGAGACGGAGGAATCCCCTGATCAAAGCGAAAGGAGCACGACATGAGTGATTTTTTATCTCAGGATGATATAGACAGCCTTCTTAGTTCAGATGCCGTAACAAATGATTCTGAGGAGCAGGACGACTCCGGGATCTTTGAGAAAATACTCACGGATTTCAATGCACAGCAGAGTTCCGTTATCAATACCCTTATCGGAAAAAAGATTGATTTTGAAATCAAAGAATTTCCCGACGCGGAGGAGGCTCAAAAAATCTACGAAGGCAATGCATTTCTTCGTATTGAGCTTCCTCTCAGCGGTGCCGTGGAAGGTTCCCAATGGATCTATATTGAAAAAAGCCGAATCGCCATGCTCGCTGATCTCATGGTTATGGGGGACGGCACGGCAGAATATAATGAAGAAGAGCATCTGGATGCAATTAAAGAACTCTACAGCGCTGTGAACGGCGGCTATGCTTCTCAATTGGGCGGAAAAGCAGGCGGCACGGTAAGCAGTGAGGATATCGTTGTCTCCCCTTCCTCGGAGGAACCTCCTGATTTCAGCGGCAAAACAGCTCTTTTGGAGGTAGCAATAAAAGACAGCGAGCCCTTTGACATTCTTATTGAGCAGAGCCAGCCCCTCTATGAAAAACTTTCGGAGCTTTTCGGCGGCAGCCCCGCCCAATCATCAAAGCCTGATGACGACCAGGAGGAGGATGAAGACCTTCTGTCACAGGATGAAATTAATTCCCTCAGCGATGCATCTTCTCAAATGGGATCTGCCGATACCACTACATCAGCCCAGCCCCGCCGTGTAAACCCGGCTTCCCAAAAAAACATCGATATGCTCCTTGATATTGATCTGGACATATCCATTGAGCTGGGAAAAACCGAAATAACCATTAAACGGGTTCTGGATATGGCCCCGGGCTCCATGGTTGAACTTGATAATTTTGCCGGAGAACCGGTTAACCTTCTGGTAAACAACAAGGTTGTTGCCAAGGGAGAGGTTGTGGTGGTTGATGAGAATTTCGGAGTACGAATAATTTCACTGGTATCACCGGAGGAACGTATAAAAAGTCTCCGATGATGTAACTGAGGACTTAGTCAGCGGTATTTTTGAATATACCCACGGGAAGTATCCCACGACTTTGGTTTTCGATAAAATCATCTATGGTATCAGCATTGGCGGTATCATAATTCATACTGCTCTCCTCCTGAGAACCTATGGCCACAGAGTGAACTTCTGAAGAGTTTTGCGGCCCCGCCTGATAAAACTGTCGTCCCGCGAAAAAACCGGTTGCCAGAATAATGAGAGCCAGGGCACTTTTTTTCATAAGGTATGTCCAGGGCAATGCCCAGTGATATTTGGTAGTGCGCATCCGAATAATCGCCTGTTTAATACGTTTATCACAGGCTGCATCAATTTTCTGCTCCAGTCCCCCGCCCCTCTGTATAACGTGTGAAACCTTTTTCAGCAGTGCATATTCATTCTGACAGGAGGAACAGTCGTCCAAATGGCGGGCAAAATCCTGTGCCCCGGCGGAGGATAATTCCTCAAAAAAATACAGATACACCTCTTCGCTGCGCTCACAACTCATAATAACCTCGCTTTTTGAACTCCTTCTTTATCTTTTCACAGGCAAGCCGCATTCGTCCCAGTGCGGTATTTATCGTACATCCTGTTATTTCTGCAATATCCTTAAAGGGCACTCCACCCATTTCGCGCATTAAAAAAACCTCTTTCTGCTCCGGAGTGATATCATCCAGCACTTCATTCAAAAGAGCCCGTATACGGGTATCACTGGTGCTTTCAAGGGGACTGGAGATTTTACTTCCCGTCGCCTTCGATGCCTCATCCTGGTATTTTGTAATAACCTTCTCATGGCGGATATAATCTATTGTCTTTTTATGGGCAATCCCAAAGAGCCAGCTGAGAAAGCTTCTGCTTCTGTCATAGCGATCTATGGAATTCAGAGCCGAAATAAAGGTATCCTGCAATAAATCTTCCGCCACCTCTTTATTTTTAACAATACGAATAATCACCGTATACACTTTGTGCTTATAGGTGTCGTACAGATGAGTAAAGGCTTTTACGTCCTTGTGATCAAGCCATTGCTCAACATATTTTCTTTCCGGAAAAGAGCTGTTTTTCATACATCCACTATTACGATTGAAGGGTTGGTTTATTTATTTTTTGAATATAATTTATTAAAAAGTATTTTCCCACAAAGATACTCAATACATAAGGAAAAATATGGAAACAACCCCCGGAGTTGATATTCTGCTGGGAGAACCGAAACATGCAGTAAAAAAGATTTCCCTCCCCATAATGTTCACCCTCTTTATTCAGACTCTGTATAATATCGTTGACGGCATCTGGGTTGCAGGAATACCCCAGGAGGGCGACAAAGCCCTTGCGGCGGTGGGTGTGTTCTTTCCTTTCTTTATGATAATTATGGCCTTTGCCGGAGGGATAGGTATCGGCGGCGGAGCTACCATTTCCCGTAAAATCGGTGCCGGAAAGAGCACGGAGGCAGGAACAGCTGCGGTTTTGTCTTTTCTGCTTTCCTTTATTCTGATTGGAATACTGCTGAGTCTTACCTACCCTTTTCTGCACTCCCTGCTCACCACTATCGCTGGAGATC
The DNA here is from genome assembly GCA_051745755.1 of Fibrobacterota bacterium. GTDB lineage: Bacteria > Fibrobacterota > Chitinivibrionia > Chitinivibrionales > Chitinivibrionaceae > Chitinivibrio. The sequence continues at coordinate 11,708 of JBNJEI010000034.1, read as the reverse complement.
CGGACATTGCGACAATGGCCTACAGATACGGCTCGATTATTTTTCTGGGATCTCCCTTTCTTGTCATCACCCTCATCTCAAACTCCATTCTCAAAGCAGAAGGTGACTCCAAACGCTCCATGGTGGTTATGAGCCTGGGAGCAATCCTGAATACAGCCCTTGACCCCCTGTGCATCTATTATTTCGATATGGGATATACCGGGGCAGCCTGGGCTACGGTTATTGCCTTCGGGGTCACATCCTGTATCTGCATATACTGGATATTTATACAAAAAAACACCCATGTACAGATAGGGGCCTGCAGGAAAAACTGTATAGACCTGCCGCTTATACAGGATATACTCCGCGTGGGCATACCCACCGCATTTTCACAGGCAGTACTGTCTCTTTCAATTGCGGGGATTATGCGCATCATCGCCCTGGTGGGAAACAACACCCATCTTGCGGCGTATAACAGCTGCTGGCGTATTCTTATGCTGATAAACATCCCCGCCTTCGGCCTTGCCGGGAGCGCTCTGTCCGTGATCGGCGCTGCCTACGGGGCCGGTGATCTGAAAAAAATGAAGGAAACATATTTTTATTCAGTGAAGCGGGGAATGATGATTCAGTGCATTCTCGCGTTTTTTGTATTTGTATTTGCCTACGAAATCGCCTATGTATTTTCCTATACTGAAGACTCAGCCCATCTGCGCCCGGTGATTACCACCATATTGCTCTATCTTTCTCCGGTGTTTATCTTTTCCCCCATGGGCATCATTACCTCTGCCATGTTCCGTGCCGTAAAAAAGGGCGGCCATTCCCTTATTGCCTCCATTCTGCGAACGGTTATACTTCAGCTGTTTTTTGCCTGGCTTCTGGCAATTGTCTTTGCCATGGGGCCCAGAGGTGTATGGATCGGCGTTACCACGGGTAATCTTTTGGCATCGGCAGTTATTATGCTGTGGGGCAGCCGGACAATATCAAGCATGAGACCCATGCAGGATGCACGGGTATAAGCGCACCGACAAAGAGTGCCAGTAATTATACAGGAACCGCCCGTGCACTACACGGCGACGATATTCACAAGTTTTTTGGGTATGACAATAACCTTTTTTATGTCCTTTTCCACAATAAAACGCTGAACATTATCAAGCTCACGGGCAGTTTTTTCAATTTCATCCTGTGATGCGTCGGCTGAACAGGAGAATTTTCCGCGCATTTTCCCGTTAACCTGCACCACAATGGTTACTTCATCCTGCGACAGGGCGTCAGGATTAACTGCGGGATATGAACTCTCAAAAACGGACGTGCTGTTTCCCAGCATATGCCACAGCTCTTCTGACACATGGGGAATTATGGGGGCAATGGTCTGTACAAGAATGGAAAGAGCCTCTTCAAGAGCCTCTTTACCGCAGTCATGAGAGAGTTTCTTTATGGAGGTTGTCAACTCTATTGCCCGGGCCAGGGCGGTATTAAACTGCCAGTTATCCTCATAGGACATAATGATGTTTTTCAGTGCAAAATGGGCTGCATAGAGGAGTTTTTTATCTGATTTTCCCTGAGCCGGCAAATCACCGTGTGAAAGAAGTGCCATGGCGTCGGTAACAACATTCCAGTATCGGTTTATAAAACGGTAAATACCGTGAACCCCCTCTTCACTCCAGATACGATCCTTTACCGGCGGAGTATCAGAGAGAATATACATACGCATTGTGTCCGCCCCGTATTTTGAAATTATATCTTCAGGATCCACCACATTGAGCTTAGTCTTGCTCATTTTGGTAACTTCACTGGTTACTTTTTCCCCGCAGTGAACACAGCATTCATCCACCACATCAGTTTCTGCCAGCCATTTATGTGTGGGACAATAATGTGCCGTGGCACACACCATTCCCTGAGTAAAGAGCTTTTTGGCAGGTTCTGTAAAATCAATGAGCCCCATCTCATGGAGTACCTGTGCAAAGAAACGTACGTAGATAAGATGCATGGTGGCATGTTCTATACCACCGATGTAAATATCAACGGGGCACCAGTAATTTGCATCCCTGCTTGAAAAGGGAGCCTCCCTGTTATCGGGGGAACAAAAACGCAGATAATACCAGGAACTGTCAACAAAGGTATCCATGGTGTCTGTTTCCCGACGGGCCGGTTTTCCACAGGAAGGACAGGTGGTATGTACAAATTCATCGCAATAGGCTAAGGGGGAATCTCCTCCTGATTTAAACTCCACATTCTCAGGAAGACGTACAGGGAGATCTTCTTGGGGAACAGGTACGGTACCGCAGGAATCACAATGAACCATCGGAATGGGACAGCCCCAGTACCGCTGTCGTGAAAGCAGCCAGTCCCGCAGGCGATAATGAACTTTTTTTCGGCCGAAACCCTGATCTTCCAGCCAGGAAATAATATCCGCCATGGAATCCCGGTTATGTTTTCCGGAAAAGGGGCCGGAATCTTCCAGTATACCGTCGCCGGTATATGCTTCGGTCATGGTTTCTGCGGAAAGTGGGTGTGGTGTATCTTCAGGCTGAATAACAACCTTCCGTGGAATACCATATTTTTGAGAAAATTCAAAGTCCCGCTGATCATGTGTAGGGACCGCCATAACAATTCCCGTACCGTAATTCATAAGAACAAAATTACCCACATAAATGGGAACACGATCGCCGTTTACGGGGTTAATCGCATAGGCTCCGGTAAAAACACCTTCCTTTTCCCTGACCTGCATTTCCTTTTCCGATGTGCCGAGGGATTTCATCTCCGCCACTTTTTCCAAAACAGTGTCGGAATCGGGATTTCCTGCAACCAGTTTCTCAACCAAAGGATGCTGAGGAGCCATGGACATAAAGGTTACACCCCACAGGGTATCCGGTCGGGTGGTGTATACCTCTATGGTTTCATCATGATTTTCTATTTCAAAGGTAATCATGGCACCCTCGGAACGGCCGATCCATTCTTTCTGCATTTTAATAACCCGCTCAGGCCACTCGGTGCAGTCTTCGTGTCCGTCAAGGAGTTTCTGAGAGTATTTTGACATAAGAAAATACCACTGAGCAAGATCCCGCTGAGTGACACCAGTATTACATCTTTCACAGGAGCCGTCCTGAACCTGTTCATTTGCAAGAACGGTTTCGCAGCTGGGGCACCAGTTTACAGAGCCGTCCTTTTTCTCAACAAGCCCGGCCTCGTAAAAACGAAGGAAAAGATCCTGCGTCCAGCCATAGTAATCAACGGAGGATGTGGCCAGCTCCCGCTTCCAGTCAAATCCCCATCCGGCCATTTTCATCTGGTCTTTCATGCGGGTTATATTGGTTCGTATATTTTCAGCAGGGGGAATACCCTGCCGAATAGCGGCGTTTTCAGCGGGAAGACCAAACGAATCCCAGCCGATGGGAGTCATCACATTAAATCCGTTCATCATATAATACCGGGCAACCACGTCATTGATGGTATAATTCATTACATGCCCCATGTGGAGCGCACCCGACGGGTAAGGAAACATGCTGAGTATATATTTATTTTCTTTATTCTCGTCCCTCTCCGCAGAAAAAAGTCCTGTTTCGTCCCATCTGTTTTGCCAGTATTCTTCTATTCGTGCCGGATTATAATCGCTCACCATTCCTCCAGTATACGTATAAAGTAAGGCAGAAATATATATTCCCGCACTGTTTTTTTTCAATTATCATTCCGCCCCTTTCCTACAGACACAGACATAAGGGGAAGGAATATTCACTCCGACTGAATCAGGATCGGCTTCTGCAAAAACACTTACGGCAAACACCGGGAGTATTTCCTCCCTTACACCGCAACTGATGAGTTTGAACCCCGGATATACGGCATTTATGAAAACCGATATAATCAGTTTTCCGCCCGAAAACCCGCTCCTGCTTCATAAAAGCTGTACTGCACATCTACCCACTACACTGCTTCACATGCAGGAATACAGTGCCACACTGCTGATCACACATTTTTTGTGTACCACAGCAGGATTTTCGATCAAAGATTCCAGAGTTATTTTTCTGCACGGTACGCCACGCGTCCTTCAGGTACAAAGCCGCGGTGTACAAAGAGGGACGTAACGCAAAATAATCCAAATATTCTGGTACAGCTTCCGTCACAGATACCGCGCGATACCAACCATATCGTTTGGGTGCTGCTCCCCTGTCGGGCGCAGAGGGAATTTTACCACCATATAACCGCGTCCCGACGGGCGCACACTAAAAAACGGCTGAACCGCAATTGATTCAGCCGCAAAAAATCACATACAAAAAGGAGTACAGTTACTGCATTGATACCCGCAATACCTGAGAGTACCCTTTTCCCGTTACCTGCAACAGAACAACGTTACTTGAGAACGTATTTTCACCCAACCAGGGAACGGAGTTGTTTCCCGCATTCATATTGCTGACAATATGTCCAACCTGGCGCCCGTCAAGAGTAAAGGCTTTGACGTTATAGACACCCGATTCAGGAACGGAAATACCGATAGATTTCTCTGTAACCTCCGTAAGACTGATGTTTCTGGCAGATTTATTTTCATTGATACCGGTAACAGGTACCTGATCTACAGTGTAGCCGTCTATCTTCAAGACACGAATGGATATGGTACCTTCAGTACCGTCAAAATCCGGAGCAATCTCAATACTCTCCACAATGGATTTATCAAAAATAACATCTTCTGCCCATTCAGGCTGTTCAAAGGGAGGATTGGATAATTCCAGTGTATCAGTGCTCCAGGAGCCGCCTGTTGCAGCAAGAGGAGCCCGATAAAAGGCACCATCCTCATTTACTGTTTCCATGGGAAGAATAAACTCAAAATCCTTATCCGCAGTGTACTCAATCACAATATGATTTGGTTCTGCCAGAGGAGTGGCAATATCTGATATGAGCGCACCATAGGGCCAGATTTCATTGCCCGCATCTTCGGCAACCATATCAAAGGAGATTGTTACCACGCTGTCATTGGAAAGAAGTCCTCCGGAGGTATCTATGGATGAACCCAACTCATCAACATAGGCTCCCCATCCAAGATACCCGGACACATTATCTGCTTTTCCGTTATCACCATCATCGTCGTCGTCGTCGTCGTCATCACCACCGTCATAGAGAAACGCTGAAACTGCTGCAACAAAGGGTGCATTATAATAGATTCCCACCTCTGTGGAAATATAGTCATTTCTAAAATTCTTAAAATAGGTTTCTGTGGCAGGCCCACCGATTACGGCACCTTCAAGGTCATTTCGATTACCCGTATTCCAATCGGCCCACTGACCGGATCCCGTACCAAACTGACATGGGGTGGCCCCAAAGGCTGCGGAATGGTGAGCCTGTGACATTGCATCATCAGAAGCGTATCCTGTAAGGAAACTGAATCCTGCCGGTGCATCATCAACACCGCCATGACTACCCAGAATAAAATCGATATTTGCCTGGGCAAAATCACGGTATGCGGTATTATCTGTCAGATCATGGGCCATCATCGCCGTATATGCCGCTGCAGAGGCAAATTTCATACTCCCCCAGGAAACATCTTCCCCATCATGATCACCGGAAAGAAAGAGGGCAAAGCCAAGGCTTGACATATGATCGATATAATCCTCAACTTCACTCTCAAGAGCATTCAGATATGAAGAACCGCTCCAAACATGCTTGTATATGGAGTATGATGCCAAGGGCGCCACGGTGGAAAAATCCAGAACAAAATGAGTGGGCATTGTATAATTACCTTCATTGGCAAAGTCAACCGCAGCCTGCATATATTTCTCGTCCTCCGTTGCAGCATAGAGCTCCGCAGCGGCAAAGGCCATATCATCAGCCCAGGTATTATCACTGTAGGGACTGTTCTCAGTACTGCCATTCATGGAACCGATCGCCTCGTGTTTAGCATCTCCGAAATCATAGAGTTTTTGTGCCATGGCAAGGCATTCATCAGCATAGGCTGCATCAAACTCACGATATGCACGGGACATCATGGCCAAAGCCGCGGCATGGGAGCCGGCAATATTTGATGCTCCGCCTCCCGAAACAGAATAAGAACGACGACGTCCGCTGGTTTCATTACTTGTCTGATAAGCCGGCGGAGAACAGGACTGATGGTCCGTGCGCATATCGCCCACCTGATAATAGAACGTATCCCCCTGAAGCATTTTCAGAGCATAATCAGTATAGTGTTTTGCTTCAACCAATACATCGGGAATACCGTTGGCGCCGCCGCCGGAATTCTCATAGGAGTAATTATCCTTAAAAGCATCGGGAAAATTCAGATATGCGTGTAAAAGAAGTGCTGCAGAATACCCGCCGGTATTACCGAATTTGATATGATCGCCGCAATCGTGCCAGCCGCCTTCAAGGTCAACACCGCTTATATCGGAATCATGCCAGTGACAGGATTCATGACCAATCCAGGAATGAACATCACTGCCACACCGCTGGGCACCGAAAAACCGTACAGACATATTAAGTGCCTTCTGATAATCCTGACCCATAACGCCAACGGCAAGCAGCAGGGAAATAAAAACCGTTGAAATTGCAATCTTCTTTCGTTTCATACAAACCTCTTTTTTATTGATGTAATATCATTTTTGTCTTTTAAAGCGGGTGAACACACCTGTGATCACCCTGTCACCACTCTATTTACAGTATAAGATATACAAAACACTGCTGATTTTCATATATATCTGTTTCTTCCTTCAAAAAAGCCGCCTCTGCAGCACCATTATCTCACGCGTATACGTCGGCTTAGTGTGGCATCAGGATACCGGAGATTGACAATATACGTTCCCGGAGTAATTCCCTCAAGATTAATCATAACCGGAGTATTCTGCCCCGGTCCTTCAATGGAATTATGAAGCACCCGGCGCCCGTTCATATCGTATATACCGACAACACCGGCCGTCTTATTTTGTGGGGGATGCACCATCAAAGCAGTGCCGTCCAAGGCTGTTTGTATATCCATACTCTGACGGGCGGCATAATCATCGCCGCAGATAACATCGGTTACCTTGGGAGAAAAATAATTCAGCCGTAGATCATAGACCGTAAGATCCGTTGTACGTCCCTTCCCCACCGCATTAAAGGCAACACTGAAGACATCACTCATATCGGGAGTATCCATCCATTGATGATCCGGTGTCCAGTCCGGCTGCTCAAAATCGTCAATATGCAACAGTACTGTAGTATCCTCTGCGGCGGGAAGCCAGTGATAATGCGAGGCGCCATTATCAAACAGTTCCGTTTGTTCAAGGACAAAGGACACATCCCGGGACGCAGAATAGCGTATCAGGATATAGTCCACCTCATCATACCAACCGGCGACAGTTGCGACGGCCTTTATCCAGGAATAACCTCCTCCCGATTCCTCCAAAAGGTCCAGGGTTATCCCCAGGGAATCGTCCCCGGGATCATACTCCACGGAGGAGCCGACCTCATCAGCATCTTCCCCCCACTCGGCCATATGAATAAAATTATCCGACAGGCCCGCCGTATCAATCTCCATATCCGGATCGGTATAAAAGGCCGTCACAAACACATCCTGATCAGGCATCTTTACGGTGGCAACCGAATCAGCAGGCGCGGCAAGAGCATCTGTATCCCCTGCCCACTTTTTAAATACATATCCCGCGGGAGCCTGATCAGCGGCAATGGTTACTTCGGTGCCCGCTTCATAGGTTCCACCGCCCGAACCCTTGCTTACATGTAAGGAAAATTCACGGTCATCATCGTCGTCTTCAACAGGATTCCACCAATTTCCCGAAACCACCATCATGGAAAGAAGGTTTATTGCCGTAACATACACCCCGGACCAGGTCGATTCACGCATAACCTCCCAGGAAGCATCAAGGTACTCCTGATATTTTTTGTCCACCGTTGCTGCAAGGCCTGCGGGGGCCTGAAATCCGATGGAGACACGATCCGTAAGAGCGGCCCCGTCCAGAGAGTATCCTGCGACCATGGCACTGGGATCTCCATTTGTTGCCGGAATCAGCCAGTCCAGTATTTTTGAAACAGCCTCTTTTGCTTCGGGAGTTCCGAAATGGGCGTAGTCAGTAGCTATTCTCCAGGGGTAGCGACAGGCATTCCAGTCGTAATATTCGGCATTGTTTTCGCCCGTACCTCCACCTTCAGAATCCGGATAGGGATCGGCCCCGGCAACAAAATCGGGCATAAGGCCCGTTTCAGGTGAATAATTCCTTGTTACAGCATCGACAATACTGTAGACCGTATCTGCTGCTTCCAGCCAGAAGGGATCATCGGTTGCCCAGTGATAGGCACGCATATGCGCCGTCATCCAGTCGGAGCTGCGGGTGGTGTAGGCATCTCCGTCCCAATCCCCGAGCATGGTGCGCGCAGTTTCGGTTGACATATCCCCATTCTTCAGCCCATATTCTATCATATCCTGGGCTTCCTGAAGATAATTTATTTCACCGTCTGAGCCCCATTGCCTGTGAGCAAGAATAAGGGCGTAGGCAATATCCATGTCTCCGTCAGTGGCAGAGGAACGATCTTCATAGGGCTGTTCGTATCCCTCAATCTCCCAGGCCATATTGTATGAATTTATTGAGCTGGGGTTATCCTTATAAAAATAATACATGCCGTCAAAATACTCTTTCGCCCGCTCTTCGTATCCTGCCATAAGGGCAAAAACAAGCATGCCGTAGCCATGAGCCTCGGAAACCGTTGCCGTGGTATCAAATCCAATATTCGTACCTCCGGACAGCATATAATATCCGTTTTCTGTTTCAAGGGATTCCTGCAGGAAGGTTTTGTAATGCTCATACACCCCAGCCACATGGTCATTAAGCTCTTCCTGGGTATATCCCGAGGGTTTTATCAAACCCTCAAAATCTATATTCTGTGGAAAAGGACGCAAAGGAGCGCTGCCATATCCAAAAGATACAAGTGTTAGAAAAACAATACTTTTTTTCATAAAACTCATTCCACTCTCCTATGGTAAAACACTATTAAAACTTCACTCGCAGTATATGGGTCTGCCCCTTCCCGGCAATTTCAAATACCCGAACAGATGCGGCATTATCCAGATTCAGTGCATCTATTTTATTTCGTCCGGCTCCCAGATTATATTGTCCACGGTGAAGCATTCGTCCTGAAACAGAGTATGCCGTAATGGTGTATTCACCACCTTCGGGAACCGTAAGAGCCAATTGGTTATCCCCCAAGTGCTGAAGAAAGACAGACAAACAGTTCTTTGTGTGTACATCATCCACAATGGACACGTCATATTGACCGGGATTCCACCAGTTGCCGGAAACAGTCAGCATGGACAGCAGATTAATTGCCGTGGTATATACGCCGCTGCTTCTGGCATTTCGCATAACATCCCAGGAACGGTTGAGAAAATTCTGATACTTCTCATCCACCGTTGCGGCCACGCCGAAGGGAGCCTGAAAGCCGATGGAACTCCACTGTGAAAGCGACGTGCCATCCAATTCATATCCGGCAGCGATATTATCAGGTTCGCCCCCTGTTTCAATAATAAGCCAGTCCAGCATTTTTTGCGCCGCCTGCTGCGAGGCTTCAGTGGAATAATGTATATAATCCGTGGAGATTCTCCAGGGATAGCGGCAGGCATTCCAGTCAAAATGTTCAGCATTATTTTCTCCCGTACCACCGCCGCGGGGATCCGGTGCGGGATCTGATCCGGCAACAAAATCGGGCATAAGCCCCGTCTCAGGTGCATAATTCCTGGTTACGGCATCAACCATACTGTAAACTGTGTCTGCTGCTTCCAGCCAGAAACTGTCTTTTGTGGCCCAGTAAAATGCACGAAGATGTCCGGTCATCCAGTCGGAGCTGCGCGTGGAGGTTGAATTGCGGTCCCAGCTGCCAAGCATAATACGTTTCGTATCTTCATCCATACTGTAAGGCTTAATTCCGAAGGTGATCATATTCTGAGCTTCCTGAAGGTAATTAATCTCCCCCTCTGACCCCCATTGGTGGTGCGCAAGAAGCAGTGCATAGGCAATATCCAGATCTCCATCGGTTGCTGACGCCTGGGCATCTTTTCGTTCATACCCCTCTATTTCCCATGACATAAGATGCTCAGTCCTTTCACTGGGATGATCTTTGAAAAAGTAATACATACCGTCAAAATAGACTTTGGCGCTATCATCATACCCGGCCATGAGAGCAAAAACCAGCATGCCGTAGCCATGAGCTTCCGAGACCGTTGCCGTGGTATCATAATTGGCATTGGTTCCGCCGGAAAGCATGTAATACCCGTTTTCAGTATTTTGTGATTCCCGAAGGAAGCTGTCGCGATAATATTCATACATACGCACAACATCAGCATTCAGCTCATCCTGTGTGTAAGTATCAGGTTTGATGGTATGTTCATAGTCAATGCCCTGAGGAAAGGGAACTTCCGGATCAGCACCAACAAGGAAACACAGACTCACTATAATAACCGATACACTTTTCATTTATAAATCTCCTTTATATTGATCTTCTGCAGTTATAGTTTCCGGTGCCCACCAATTACCCGATATGAGCAGCATGGAAAAAAGATTCAGTGCCGTTACATATACACCATTTTCCCTATCTGAGCGCATAATATCCCAGGATCGGTCAAGATACTCCTGAAAGCGTCCGTCAACGGCCACGGCCGCGGCAAAGGGCCCCTGATACGCAACGGAAGTATACTCCACCAATTCTTCACCGTCAAGACTATACCCTCCCACAACCCGGGAAGGATCACCGTTGCTTTTTGCAACAACCCAGTGGGCAATGGTTGAACAGACCGTGTGTGCCTCCGGAGTTTGATAATGCATATAATCCGTGGCAATCCTCCAGGGAAACCGGCAGGCGTTCCAGTCATAGTGTTCTGCATTATTTTCGTGCGTACCTCCACCGTCAGGATCGGGCATTGGGTACCGTCCTTTTATAAAATCCGGCATAAGACCGGTCTCGGGAGAAAACTCTGACTGAATGCTTTCTATAAGCGCATACACCGTATCCGCCGCATCCAGAAAAAAATCATCCCCCGTCACATCCGCATAAGCCCGCATATGCGCCGTCATCCAGTCGGAGGTGCGGGAGGTATAGTGATCAGTATCCCAATCTCCCAAAAGAGTTCTCTTACTGCGCGGGGACATACTGCCCGCCTGTATCCCGTGAATTATCATATCCCGGGCTTCCCCAAGATAATTAATGTGTCCTTCTGAGCCCCATTGATTGTGAGCCAGAATAAGGGCATAGGCAATATCCATATCTCCGTCAGTAGCGGAATTACGGGGTCTTCTACGTTCCTGCCCTTCTATTTCCCAGGACATATTATAGGAATTTGTACTGCTGGGGTGATCTTTAAAAAAGTGATACATACCGTCAAAATATTCCTTCGCCCGATCATCATAGCCGGCCATAAGGGCAAAGATGATCATACCGTACCCATGGGCTTCAGAAACCGTCGCCGTGGTATTGAAATCGACATTTGTTCCCCCGGAATGAATATAATATCCATTATCTGTACGTTCAGCCCTGCGCAGATAGGTATCCCGGTAATAGGTATAAAGTGCAGTTACATGGGTGTTTAATTCCGCCTGGGAATACCGGGACGGTTTGATGGTATTGGGAAAATCAACTTCCTGAGGATAGGGGTGCTGCGGCATTACAGGATTAGCACAGACACTACCCGCCGCATAGAGAAAAAAAATATAGAATCGGAAGTATCGCACCATGGTATTCCTTTACTGTAAAAGTTTGCCCTCTTCTTA
>JBNJEI010000033.1:0-26713 GCA_051745755.1 Fibrobacterota bacterium | reverse complement strand
CCCGGAAGGCCCGAAAAACCGCTCTCATTTGTTGCTCCGGTGTTCGGCAAAATCCAGTCTGATGTTCCCGGTGTTTTCATTTTTCCACCGGTGATATTTGCGTTTCCATCAGCTTCCGGATCAAGAAACCCTCGCAATTCATACCAGTCTTCATCCCTAGGCACCCTCCAGCCTTCAGGGGCGATATCATGAGGATTATCCCGGGAAACAACCTTCCAATTATAGATAGCACCATATTTATTTCTGAAATCTCCATCCGCTGTGTCGTTATACCAACAATACGCAGGATTCTCCCCTTCCTGCCATTCTCCACTGTCTGTAACGTGAACAATGGGAGTCCCATCAGCATATTTTGTGGTGCGAAGATTTCCCACGATCCATAGCTGATCACCGATCTGAACCGTTTTGTAGCTGTTGCCGTCGGGGTCTATCAAATACTTGTGATCATTGGAAATAAGCCATTCACCACTGCGGTGAAATGGCAGGGTTCCGGTAACCTCTTCGCCATCAACCCACGCCGTTTTTGCCGCCATAATATCTTCGGGTTGTGCAGTTGCCCCTTCCGTTTCAACAACAGTTGACTTACCGTTTACGCCAAATATCTCAGATCCGCTTCGTATGTTTTCTTCAACAAGACCAGTATCTCCTGCAACAGATCCTGTTCCGTCATGATATCCTTCACTGATTGCCTGATCGTCTGTTCCCGGGGTAATGTTCTGCTTGCCGACATTCGGCATGGTTCCGGCATTCTGCCCCCACTCTTCACCATCAAGGCTCCAAAAATACTCTCCTTCAAGCACACTGCCGCTTTCAGCAGCACTGTCGTTCATCGCAGGCAGCATATCCATAATCTCATTGATGCGTATCCCTACCGGTGTCCCCGGTCCCGATTCCGGCTCGGTGTATTCCTGCGGGGTACCTGCTGTGCCCGATTGCAGTCGATTGTATAGATCGTCAAGGGTGTAATTGGTATCATTTTCCGCCTGTAACTGTGAAAACACTGCAATGCCAAAAACAGCAAGTATCAAAATTGCTTTTTTCATATATTCTCCTCTATTTGTATGTTTAACCGGGAATTCTTCCCTCAGTAATAGTCAGTTACATTTTCTTCTGCAGTTTACTGCCGTACACCCACAAGTGTACGGTACTCACGCAGTGTGCCGTCCCGCATATGCACCTGTGCAACGGCAAGATCAGCTGTGCCCGCTGCCATATCTACGGGATACATGAAACCGTTATATCCGGTTTCATGTATTCAAATTCTCCACACATTCACGCAGAATTATTTCAGACAAAAAAAAGCCACATAAACAGCAAGCTTTGAGATAAATATCGTATGAAAGATGAATTCTGCATGCAACATAAAATTCATTATAATTTTTTATAAAAACATAATCACATACAATATAGTATGTCTTTTATTACAATATCAAGATATGACACATTTTTTTCAACTTCATATCATAAATACTTGTTTTTTCCTATACAAGTGCGATTCAGGTTATGTCTGAGAATGTAATATCTTAAAAAACACGGGATACATACGACAGAACATTCGCCTTTCTCCCCTGTACAGTAATACAAAGCCAAACCGATCTCCCAAATTAGAAACAGATTCGGTAGAATTGCAGGATAAAGCAATATCCCGGCTTGAAGTATCGAGGATACATAGTCTGCTGTCAGAGATTAAGATAGAAGCATTACGGCATTTGCCCTGTACCGATTTCAATCCAATTCAGGGAAGGTGTACCAATTATCAGCATCCTGCATCCCCAGGTCTCAAAATTATCTTGCAAAACCCGGATATTATGATATACTATCATATTATATAACAAAACAGCAGAGGGTGGAAGCCGTACTGATGTCTGCAAAGAAACTATTTTCATGGAATATAACAGCACCGGGCAGATTTGGGCGGGTGCATCCTGTTTTGGAAAACCTTCTGGGCGAAAAAAACCTGTCAGGAAAACCTATTCCTCCTCAATCGCCGAGCTGGGTTCGGGCCGATAGGGTATTTGAGACAAAACAGGAAGAGACGGAAATTATTCTGCTTGATCATAACCACGGCGAAAAGATAGAAATCTCAATACGCAGAATCCCCGTCCTGTCACAGGACAACACCGTGGCATCTGTTGTTTGCTGCGGCTGCGACATCACTGATAGAGGCACAGAAACACTCCGTCAGGAAGATGAACACCACCTTTTTTCAGAAGATCCGATACTTCGTATTACATGGGAGGATCTTCACACATTTACCCCCCGTTTTGTATCGCAGAATGCGGAAGCTGTTACGGGATATTCTCAAGGGGATTTATTATCCGGTGCCGTATCCTATTATGAGTGCATTCACCCCGGGGATCGGCATCGAATCATGGAGGAAATCAATGCGGGGATTGAACGCCGGGATACCGTAATCAAACATTCCCCCTATGCTCTGGTAAGAAAAGACCGCAACATCATGTGGGTGCATCATCATACACTGGCAAAATACAGGGATGGTACTCCGGCACTGTATACCTCATATATCATTGATATAACGCAGAAAACAGAAGACGAACGCCGCACAGACCGGGACCGTGAATATTTCTTGAATATTACTGAGTCCCTCAATATCGGCACCTGGAAATGGGATGTCTCCACGGGGCACACCTTTTTTGATGCTTCCTGGGCCAAAATTATCGGCTACACGCAGGATGAACTACAGCCCATGACTTTTGCAACCTGGGAAAGCCTTATTCATCCCCATGACCGAGAACCGGTCACAGCAAAAATCGACGAATACCTTACAACAGCTGCGGGGGAATTAAATATTCAATTCCGCATGAAGCATAAAGAAGGGCATTGGGTCTGGATACACAGTAAAGGGAAGGTGTTGAAAGAAAATTCCGATGGAACACCGGCTTTACTTTTTGGAAGCCATATCGAGATAACAGAAAACAAACACGCCCTGGACACTCTCAGAAAAATGGATATTGCCATTGAACAGACTGCATCCACGGTGGTAATAACCGACACAGACGGATCTATTGAATATGTGAACCCTGCCTTCACAAAAACCACGGGGTATACCTTTCAGGAAGTGGAAGGGAAAAATCCGCGCATATTACAGTCCGGAAACCTCAGCGGCGAATACTATAAAGAAATGTGGGATACAATCACGGCGGGCAGAACCTGGCATGGCAAATTTGAAAATCTCAGAAAATCAGGAACACTGTACTACGAATCGGCCACCATCACCCCCATTCAGGATTATTCGGGTAAAATTTCCGGCTATATTGCCATAAAGGAAGATGTAACGGAACATACCCTCCGGGAGAAAAAACTGCAGAAGCAGTACCGCGAAGTACGAACCCTTAACCGCCTTATGCAGGGGCGGGAATCGCAGATACGAAAACTGAAGGAAGAAGTCAACTCTCTTTTGGAAACACAGGGAGGAAAACCCGAATATACTGCGAATGCATCTGTTCTTGAGCAGGCCCATGAACCTCCCCCTTATTCCGAGCATGACATTGCAGATGATTTCAGACACCTGGAGGAAAGAATGCAGGTGATTATTTCAGAACTGCAGCATCTGCTTTTACACATGGACACGACACAACAGCGGAGCCAATTGAAGGCTCTCCTGGAGAAGGAAGAAGATTTCTTTGCCGAACATAAAAACCTTCGTCATAAAAGCAGTCGCCTGATGGACTACCTCAACGAATCGGGAAAAAACATTCTCAGTATTGCCGAAGATGAGGAACAGATGCGCCAACGATCGGAAGAATACACTCTGGCTCTGTCAAAAGAACGGGACAAAGCAGAAAAACTCGCAGCGAAAGCTCGGGCAGCCAGCAGGGAAAAAAGTGATTTCATTGCCAATGTATCCCATGAAATTCGTACCCCTCTGAACGGAATATTGGGATTTATACGCATGTTGCTCAGTACACAACTCGATGAAAAACAGGAGCAGATTGCCAGAACCATCGATTCCAGCGGAAAAATGCTTGAAAATCTGATCAATGATATCCTCAGTATATCCAAGATTGAAGCCGGAAAAATAACTCTGGAGAATATCCCCTTTAATCTGAATACACTTATAGAAGAGCTCCGAACACAGCATACCTTTACCGCTGAAGAAAAAGATCTTGCTCTGGAAACGGACATTGGCGCCGATACCCCACTGTTTTTATACGGTGACCCCTTTCGTATTCAGCAGATACTGAATAATCTTGTTGCAAACGCACTGAAATTTACCGAAAAAGGATATGTCCGCATTCTGGCGGAATGTACCCACCGGAGAAAAAATGAGGTGGTAATTAAAATATCCGTACAGGATACGGGCATCGGTGTTGATAAAAAGCATTTGAATATTCTTTTTGACAAATATTCCCAGGCCACCCATTCAACCACAAGAAAATACGGAGGAACGGGGCTGGGGCTTAATATTGCAAAACAGTTGACGACTCGTATGGGGGGTGAGATCGGAGCAGAAAGCATTCCGGGGACAGGCAGCACGTTCTGGTTCAGCATCCCTCTGAAAAAAAGCATTGAAGCCGGAAAACCGGATGATTGGACCACCACACAAAACCGTACTGACAAGGACTTTTCCCACCTCCGGATTCTTGTTGCCGAGGATAACGAAATAAATATTGAACTCACCCGGGCACTGTTTAATGAGCTGGGGGTCAAGCCCGATCATGCAAAGGATGGAAAAGAGGTTATCGAGATGACTGAGAGGAACGCCTATGACATAATCTTTATGGACGTCCAGATGCCTGAGATTGACGGATATGAAACAACCCGGTATATCAGGAAACACAATTCCCGCAATAAAACCACTCCCGTGGTAGCCATGACCGCCCATTCCCGCAGCGAAATAGAAGACAAAGGATATGAATCCGGTATGAACGCCTATATATCCAAGCCGGTCCGAATTGAAAAAATAGAGGAAATGATACGAAAAACACCTACAACCCGCCTCAAAAAAACCGGGACGGAAAATCAGGATCAGGAACCGAATCTATCCCTTTTCAACAAAGAGATGTTCCTAAAACGGGTATTGGGAAAAAAGGATGTTGCCGTAAAGATTATCACGGCGTTTATACAGCGCTCACCCAAGGATATTGAAGAAATCAAAACGGCCTACAAAAGCAATAATCTCACCGCCCTCACCCATCTGGCACATACACTGAAGGGAGCTGCATCAAACCTGGGAGCGGAGAAGCTCAACCTCTGCGCAGCCAGGATAGAAGACGGGGCACACACTGAAAATACAGAGACATTACCCGTCCTCATGGAAAACATCAGCTCTCTGCTGACAGATACTCTCAATGCCATGGAAAAGGCTCTGTCCGAGGGTTATTTTGATTCAGAACCCAGCTGAATGTCCGATTCAATATGACGTACATTTTCATACGCCTGGGTAAATCGAATATATTTGGTCTGATCGGGTAATACCTCGGGAAACATATCCGCCCATTCGATAAGACTCACCGCTTCGGAATAAACATACTCGTCAAAGCCGATCTCAAAAAGCTCATCGGCAAAACTGAGGCGGTAAAAATCGAAATGGTGCAGCAGAAACCGGGGAGATTCGTAGGTATTGACCAGGGAAAAACTGGGACTTCGTACAATCTGAACAGGATTGAGGGCAGACATAACCCCCCGGACAAACTCAGTTTTTCCGCTACCCAAACCTCCCGAAAGGGCGATAACATCACCGCTGGAAAGACAATGTGCAGTTTTTTTTCCCAGGAGGCGGGTCTCTTCAGCAGAATGGGATACCACAGCCATATCAGAAATTAAGATCCAGATCAAGGACTTTCGGTTTCAGAACAGTTAATGGCAAAACAACTTCATCCAGACTTATCCCGCCCCGCTCAAAGGTGTTCTTATAATGCTCATTATATTCCTGGTAGGAAGCATGTTCCTTAAAATAGAAATTTTCTTTCAGGCTGATATAGAGGGTTGAATCGTTTTGAACAGGAAGTCCAAAGCGTTCCGGCTTGGTAAGAAGATATCCGTAGCGCTCATCACAATTAATGGACTCTCCGTATCTGAAGCGTCCGCTGGATATTCGACTCTTTTCCCCGTAGTATTCTGTGCCCCGCGTGCTGAGCACAGCGCCGGAGCTGGGAGTCATAATAACCGTCACCTCTTCACTGCTGAGACGGCGAAGAAGCTCATATAATTTTGAGCCCTTAAACCAGGCATCGGTCATATCGCAAAAAGCCTTTCCGTCAACAGCCATTTCCTCCATGGCAACTGAACTTTTACTCCCCGCAAAAAGATCGAGAAAATCAGCATGTATGGCCGGTGCCATTTTATTGCGCACAATGGAATGGGATATTTTATCTATATCAATAACGCTTTTCTGCATATCATAAAAGGCAGCCTTGCTTTTTGCTATACCCGAACGCTCATAGCCGATTTTCAACATTTCCTCCCACACAACTCCGCCCATCTCCAGGACATTCCACAGGCTTCCAAATTCTTTTTTTATATCCAGGGGCAGCATACCTGAAAGAAGAGATGAAAGAGCAAACTCCTTGGCCGTGGGAATCATGGAATAATAAAAATAATTATTCACCTGGAAATTTCGTTTTAATATTCGCTGTATGGTAATATAGTGGTCCATACGAAGAGAATCCAATACCAGAAAGGCAACGGGTTTATCGGAACGGATCTCCGGAGCTATAAATTTATCCATAATATCCGGTGTGAAGGTCGGACGGGGCTGCTCCTCGGAGATCCATTTGGGGTACACCGATATGAGCCAGTCACCGAATTTCTTATTTGCCTCCGTACATTGAGCATTATGTCCCTGGCGAATGGATTCGTCTTCTATATCGGAAAGGCTCATTTCACGCTTTATCAGGCTGTGATACACCTTCACCCATCCTTTGTAGTCAAGCTCACGGTTGAGGGTTGTCTGCAGTGTGGAATAGCTTTTCACAAAGGATGATTTTGCACGTTTTGAGACATATTCATCGGAGCTCAGCAGGTTTTTGCAGACCAAAAGCACCTGACTGGGATTG
The DNA here is from genome assembly GCA_051745755.1 of Fibrobacterota bacterium. Classification (GTDB taxonomy): domain Bacteria; phylum Fibrobacterota; class Chitinivibrionia; order Chitinivibrionales; family Chitinivibrionaceae; genus Chitinivibrio. Next base: position 19,694 of record JBNJEI010000033.1, on the reverse strand, counting down.
ACGGGCTTTGTAAGATACCCATCTATTTTCCTGCCTATGGCCATTTCCATAATCTCCTCTTCCTCGCTCTTGGTAACCATTACCACGGGAAGATCGGGGTGCGACTCTTTTATCTCCACCAAAACGGTCAATCCGTCCTTCCCGGGCATCTGCTCATCAAGAAGAACAATATCAAACTTTTCACTGCCCTTCTCAATCTGATACAGACCGTCATCACCACTAAAAACAGGAGTGACAGCATACCCCCGGGTCTCAAGAAACATTATATGGGATCGAAGATATTCAATTTCATCATCTATCCAGAGAACTCGTTTACGTTTCATCAACGCCTTCCTTTCCTGTTGCGGATTCAGACTCCACGGGCAGCTCTATACGAAATTCTGTACCTTCATCCTTTTTTGTCCAGGAAATATAAATCTTTCCTTTGTGAAAGGTATTAATAATCCTCCGGGCCAGAGCAAGCCCCAGTCCCCACCCTCTTTTTTTTGTGGTATATCCGGGGGCAAACACGGTATGTTTGCGTTCTTTCCCCACTCCGCATCCGTTATCCCGGTGAGTGATCACAAGTATATTATCCACCTTTACATGCTGGGCTGTCAAAACAATAAACCCTTCTGTCTTATCCATAGCATCCAGGGAATTTTTAAACAGATTTTCAAAGACCCAGCTGAGAAGATCTGCATTGAAATATATACGGGGGAGATCGGTAAGGATCTCCAGTTCCAGCTTCACCTTCCGTCCCAGGACGGGAACACGCTTTGAAAAATATGCCGTATGCTCTTCAAGGAGGGTTTTTATTGAACCCTTCTTCAGGGATGGAACTGAGCCGATTTGTTCAAAGCGGTTTGCCACCTTTCGAAGCCTGGTTACATCCCGCTCCATATCTGAAGCTATATTGGAGACAGTATTGGGGAATGTGTCCTCATCAATATCGAGGCTGTCATAATCCATGCTGAAATCGGTTTCGTAACTGGTGCATTCCAGCTTAAGATAATCCAGCCATCCGATCAGGGAGGTAATGGGGGTTCCCATTTGATGCGCCGTTTCCTTTGCAAGGCCGATCCATAAATTTTTTCTTTCCGTAAAAAGAATGGATTTAAGGACGATATACACCGCAAGAATAATAATTATAATAAACAGGACTTCAAAAAAGGGTAAGAGGGTAACTCCCCGAAGAAAACTGCTGTCATTATAATATAACCATCCCATCTGCATGTCGGAATGACCGGCGTTTACCAGTTTGGGATCGTAGGACTTGTCAAATTCCCGAACCTTTTTCCGCAGGTACTGCAGGGTCTCATAGGACGCATCGTGATAATCGATTTTCTCTGAAGTAAACAGCCCGGTACGACGGTATACATTCCACCAGATCTGTGGGGCGCCATGCATATCCGTAAAAATAACCGGCATATCAAAATCTTCAACGATCCCCTGAATAATACTGTGTTTTCGGTATTCACTGAGCTCGCTGAAAAGAACATCGCTTACCAGCTCCGCATGAGCCTGGGTGGATGCCCGGGAATAGGTGGTCAGTCGTTCTAGCATATAGGTGGTATACAATGCATACCAGATAGTGCCCGCGATAATAAGGGCAACAAAAAGATATATGTGCATCTCGGGATTAAGCCCTCGAATATAGCGGTATATCCGCTGAAAAAAATTATCACCCTTCACTGACATATACTCCTGAATTCTGCCCTTTTTTCATTTTGGGCCCTGCAGTTTAGTGGACATTTACGCACAACCATGATAGAATATATAATGAAGAGCGGATAATAACAAAAAGGATCCGGTTTTGGCAAAAAACGCTGTTATACTTCTTCTGTTGCCCGGACTGCTTGCAGCCGGATTCTCCGTTTCCTCAGTTACCGGCAATACTGCTCTTAAAGACCCGGTCACAGGATCTGTACTGCAGGATTCCACCGGGCTTTCAACAGCACGTATCGAAACAGGGCCGGCGGGACGGGCCCTTGTTTACAGCCAGGGCCTATCAATTCTCACAGATCCTGAAACAAAGCTGTATATATCCCGGGAAACACCCCGGGAATCCGTCATCATACTTCACCGGGGCGGTGTGTATATCCACTCCCCCGAAGAAGATATCCTTCTGCACAGTTTTAATCGTGAAATAACCCTGCAGGGTACGGGGTATATCCAGCACCGGGACAGCGCACTGTATGCAGCAGTTACCACGGGACTTACCACCATCTACGATCCTCGTGTCAATCATCAGACATTTCTGCCCCGGGGATATCGCTATACCAGCAGCAATGGAAAGAAGTCGTTCTTTCCCGACCGACAGTTACACACTCAATTCTGTGCTGTTGCAGGACAAAAATACGGGTATTTTTTTGATTGCCCACTGGATGAAGTATCCTTACCCCAAAAGGAGGAAGAGACGCCACATGAGAGACACCGCACCTTGATTTTTCAGGAAACAGAAAATGAAACAAACAGAAACATCTTTCAGGACACACGATATATCAGAACTGTTTCCACAGAAATCCTGGGAAAATATTCCCTGATACCGGATATCCATTTTCAGCGAAAAAAAAGCTATACTACCCCCTACCGCATTCAGAAACAGACCCTGTCACCGGTGTATATTGTGGAATTTTCCATACACCCTCATATACACCGGGATGATGCATTTTGTATATCTATCCAGGTGTATGATTCCCGGGAAAACACGTACACACATGCCAAACGATATTTGGACACAAGAAATACGCGCAGTATAAGCAGGCAAACCTGGGAGGAGATTCTGAGAGATCTCGCAGAAAATCCTCTGCTCTAACCGCTATTACAGGGCAGAGCAGAGTGTATATACGAACTAGAAATCCAGCAATTCCACATCGAAAACAAGCCAGGCATTGGGAGGAATAATCCCGCCTGCTCCCCGGGAGCCGTACGCCAGATGAGGGGGAAGGATAATTGTACGTTTTTCACCCCGTTCCATGTCACCCACCGCAGCATCCCATCCGGGAATAACCTCCCCGGCACCCAGGGTGAAATCAAGGGGCTGATTGCGGCGCCGGGAACTGTCAAAAACGCTTCCGTCAAGAAAGGACCCCGTATAATGAACAGTAACCTCCTGCCCCGAATCGGGGGAATGCCCGTCTCCGGCTTCATCAACTACGTAATAATACCCCGATTCAGCCTTAAGGGCCTCGGGAAACTGCTTCTGAACCTTCTTTTCATCCCTTTCGCGTTCCCCTGCGGCCCGGTCCTGCTCTTCTTCACGAAAGGCTGCCAGAAGAGAGTCAAAATGCTCCTGATCCGCACGAAATCCCTCTGCCTCATCTCCACGGCGTATAATGGAAACATAGCGAATTTTATCACCCCGGCGAAGAGAATTCACCACATCCATACCGTCCACCACTTCTCCGAAAACCGTATGCTTTCCATCAAGATGAGGCTGAGCTCCAAGGGTAATAAAAAACTGACTTCCGTTGGTTCCCGGACCGGCATTTGCCATGGAAAGAATTCCCGGTCCGGAATGAGTGAGAGTCTCTGATATTTCATCAGGGAACTGATATCCGGGTCCGCCCCGTCCGGTCCCTGTGGGATCTCCGCCCTGAACAACAAAACCGTCTATAACCCGGTGAAATACAACCCCGTCATAATATGGTTCCCCTTCCTCCTTTGCGGTGTTTTCTATAGAGCCCTCGGCAAGGCCGACAAAATTTGCCGCCGTCAGAGGTGTTTGCTTATAAAACAATTCTATTGTAATATCTCCCTTTGATGTTTTCATCTCCGCAAATACACCGTTATTCAAAGCCGTCTCCTTGGAAAAAATTATACTTGTCATGATACTTACAATTACAAAAGGCACCCCATACCCCATGCGCTTTATCATCGTGATCTCCTCCGTATTACCGTTTCTAATATTAGAATATACATTTATTTCCTCTCAATCTGCAGAGTAATATACCGGTAATTCCCCCTGTGAAAACAGTAATTCTGATTTAAAAAACCAGCCTCCTCACAACAGACACATCCTGTGAGAATTACGTAAGTTGGAGATAAGGACTTGTCACGGTTTGTATTTGATTATATTTATAGTATGATTTAGTAATAATGGAGCAAACCTATGAAAACATCTCAAACAAAATGCATCGGAATACTCACCAGCGGCGGTGACTGCCCGGGGCTTAACGCAGTTATTCGCGGGGTTGCCAAGACAGCCATGTACAAATACGGCATGAAAGTTGTGGGGATAAAAAACGGGTTCCGCGGGCTGGTGGAAAATAAATTTGTCACCATCAAGGATGCACAGGTCAGCGGCATTCTTACCAAGGGAGGAACAATACTCGGCACCAGCCGGGATAAACCCAAAAAAATGAAAATGGGGGAACAGACGCTTGACATGACCGATGTGGCCGGTGAAAACCTGCGAAAAATGCAGATAGACTGTGTGGTATGCCTGGGGGGCGGCGGAACCCAGAAAAACGCTCTGCATCTCTGGAAAAAAACAAATATTCCCGTTATCACCGTGCCCAAAACCATAGACAATGATGTGGCTGAGACGGATATCACATTCGGTTTTGACACTGCCATGACCACGGCAACAGAAGCTCTGGACAGACTCCATACCACTGCCACAAGTCATCAGAGGATTATGGTATGCGAAATAATGGGGCATAATTCCGGATGGCTTACTCTTGGGGCAGGTATTGCCGGCGGAGCCGATGTCATTCTCATTCCGGAAATACCCTACGACTACTCAGTTATTGCAGAAAGCTTAAAGGAACGACGGAGGATGGGGAAAAACTTTTCCATTGTCGCCCTTGCCGAAGGCGCTCTGGCAACGGAGGACATCGACCATGAAAAAAGCAATAAAAAGGGAAAGCTGATTCCGCGAAAAGATTTTGAAAAGCCGCTGATAAATCGGGTGGCGGATAATCTAACCGCCCGTACCAATATAGAAAGCCGGGTGACCACCCTGGGACATATCCTTCGCGGCGGTACGCCTTCAGCCACAGATCGGCTCCTTTCAACGCAGCTTGGAGTTACGGCAGCCCAGCTGCTTGCCCAGGGAAAATATAACGTCATGGTGGCCTACAAAAATGCCCGATGCGTTGCCGTTGATCTGGAAGAAGTTGCCGGAAAAAAGAAAACCGTACCTCTCGATCATCCCTGGATTGAAGCAGCACGAATGACCGGTACCTGCCTGGGAGACACGGTGTGAAAAAACTATACGGCATAGTTGATGTTGGCACCCGGGGGGTTCGCCTCTCGGTCTTTGAATACGAACCGAAAGGAGATCTTTCCACTCTTGACATACTGGAGCAGTTTATTCCTCTGGGGTTCGATCTTTTTTCGAGGAAAAAGAAAGTGAGCGATACGGTAAATCACGAAATTATTCGGGTTATTCGGGAGTATAAAAAGGTACTGGATGAATACGACATTCCCCAAAAAAACCGTATTTTCCTGGCATCCCCCGCCCTGAAAGAAGCACCGAATCGGGATATATTTATCGATAAGATCACCATTGCCACCGAAGTACATCTCCATATCCTCAGCGATCGTGAAATCACCAAGTATCTCTATCTCAGCTATAAGAAGAACACCCGTTTGCATTCATCCTTTCAGAAGAAAAATATTCTTTTGTACCATATAGGCGGCGGGGACACGCCACTGATACATATCCGCCATGACCGGGTTACCTTTAGTCACATCAGTCATTTTGGCACCATGCGTGCCTTTGAAGAGCTTGAAGATTACGCCCTGGATAAGAAAGAACTGGAAGAATCATTGTATCAGGAAATTGAACGGCGAATAGAAAACACCTTTTCTCACGGAGACATAACCGCAGCAACTGACGAATTGGTAACCTATGGAAACAGCATAGCCGTGGCTGCTCACTGTATTGGGAACAAACAGCCAGATTCGCCCTTTTGTTTTATCAATGCAGATGATTTATACACCCTTGTCACTGATATTCGCTCCCGCTCAGTCAGCGAAATCGCTGATGCCTATGATCTTCCCCATGCTACGGCAAAATATCTGGCACCAAATCTCTGGACCTATGCATTGATTGCAAAAAAACTGGGACTGAAACACATTACCACCGCACGAATTTCACTCTATGACGGCATTATTCTATTTACGGAGAAACAGCTTCTTGATTTAAAGGAACAAACAAAAAAAGCAGCTCTGACTCTGGGTGAAAAATATCAGTTTGACAAGGAACACGCCCTGCGTACCGCCCGGTATTCCCGCCATATATACTCCGTACTTGCCCCCGAATTCGGCCTTTTTGAGGATGATGAACATCTTTTGATTCTGGCGGCATATCTTCATGATATCGGAAAATTCATCAGTGGATCACGGCATCATAAGCACAGCGCGTACTTAATACGCCAAAGCAATCTTTTCGGACTCACAAAGGCAGATATTGAGCTTGTGGCTCTCATTGCCAAGTATCATCGAAGTAAATATCCAACACAGATTTCCGAACAGAAAGTTATCCCTCATCAAAAACGCATACTTATCATGAAGCTGTCCGCCATACTTCGTATTGCCGACTCTCTTGATAAAGGCTATATTCACGACAAGGATATTCAGGTGTACCTTACCAATTCAGCACTCATTATACAAATGCCCTACTATGAAGGGCTCTACCTGGAACGACTTGCCATACGGGAAAACAACCGGAAATTTAAAGACATATACGGAATCACCATTGAACTGAAAACAGACAGTAAGGATATATAATGGATTCAAAAAAACAGTTCTTTAACCGTGAGTTATCCCAAATAAAATTCAATAGACGCGTTTTTGAGCTTGCCCGGGACACCACCACCCCCCTCTTTGAACGAATTAAATTTCTTGCAATTGCAGCGTCAAATCAGATTGAGTTTTTTAAGGTACGTGTGGGAAACCTTATGATGCTTGAAAAAAACGATGTTGAGGAACGTGACCGGGCGGGATATTCTGTAACCGGGCAGCTTGAAGCAATTCATGATATGTGCACACAGTTTTTTGATGATATAGACGAACTGTGCACCACAATTATTACCCGCGAGCTTGGTGCTGCAGATATAGAAATACTCCCTCATACCTTTCCTCATTCCCAAAATAAAAAGTTTTTTTCAGATGCCTATCTGCCTCTTTTAAGCCCCATTGCCATAAAAAAAGAACGCCCACCCACACTTCTGCAGAATGAAACCCTCCATCTTCTGGTAAAGCTTCAGGAAAAAAATAATTCTGTATCATACTGTCTGGTACCTGTGCCGGGAAATGTGCACCGGTTTATCAGTATTACCGGCAAAAATAATAAACGCACAATAATCCCTCTGGAGGTTTTTCTCAAACATCTGTGCACCGACCTTTTTGAGGGACATCTGGTACTGGAGACAACCCTCTTCCTTCTTGTACGGAATGCCGGCATGAACGTAGACGAAGATGTCAGCGAAAATTTTCTTCCCCATATGAAGCAGATCCTTCGGGAAAGAAAACGAAGCTTTTGCACCCGACTGGATGTGGAGGATTCCATCAGCGATGAAAGTCTTACGGTGCTTACCGATTATGTCGGTATCACCAGCCCTCAAACAGTATATAAAAGAAAATCACTGCTCAAAATGAACGACCTCTTTGAAGTACTCAATGTCAGCAGTGAAGAAGCGCATTACTATCCTCCCCAGCCGCCGCTGACCCACCATACCCTGAAACAGCAGAAATCGCTCTTTCCCCGAATAGTCAAAGAAGACATTTTCCTCATCCACCCCTACGAAAGCTATGATACGGTGGTGCGATTTATCGATGAAGCCGCAAAGGATTCATCCGTTCTGGCAATAAAGCAGACCCTCTACCGTACTTCAGTAAACAGCCCCATAATCAGGTCCTTAAAGGAAGCTGCCCGGCGGGGAAAATATGTAACCGTTCTGTGTGAAGTAAAAGCCCGCTTTGATGAAGCACAGAATATCAACTGGGCCATGGAGCTTGAGGATGCGGGCATAACCGTGGTGTACGGAATTAAATATCTGAAGACACATGCAAAGGTAACCCTGGTAATTCGAAAGGAAACATCCGGTATAAAACGGTATGCCCACTTTGGAACGGGTAATTATAATGAAAAAACCGCTGATCTGTATACGGACATTTCACTTATCACGGCAAACGAGCAATTATGCCGGGATGCAACAAAGCTGTTTCATGTCATCACCGGAGTATCTGTTCCCACTGATTTTACTCGTATAAAGGTATCCCCCGTAAACCTCAAATCAAGCCTTCTGAAATTAATAAAAAAAGAAGCCGAGACTGTAAGAAACGGAGGCGTGGGGAAAATTGAAATCAAAACCAACTCTCTCTCTGATCCCGATCTTATTACAGCCTTATATGACGCCTCTCGAGCAGGGGTGCGCATAAAACTCAATGTACGCGGAATCTGTACTCTGCGTCCGGGAATACCACAGCTCAGCTCCACCATAGAGGTTAAATCAATCCTGGGACGATATCTGGAGCATGCCCGTGTTTTCTGTTTTCACAACAACAACTCACCCCAATACTACATTTCCTCAGCAGATTGGATGCCCCGCAATCAGGAACGCCGCATAGAACATATGGTCCCCGTCCTCAGTTCACGGGCACAAAAAAAACTCCGCCTCTTTTTTGATACAGTTTTCGATGATCGGGCAGCGGGATGGTTTCTCAACGGAAAAGATTTCACGTATAGCAAAACAACGCCATTTCCAGAGAGTTTTGACAGCCAGGAAAAACTCTATACAGCTATTAAAAGCCAATACGAACAGGATAAAATGAATACACCGCTCTACTTTGAACCTCATGATTCTTTGGAACAGAAAAAAAACCTGTAATTTATCTTGACTTTACTTCAGAGTAAATCATATATTAAGCCTGTCTTTAACAGGAGCTGTGACAATGCAGGCAAGACATTTAATAAATGTACCCGTGTTGATACTATCCATAATCCTTATGATTATCGGGTATGTTCTGCTTGGAACCGGTGAAGTTGACGGAGTGTACTCCCTCACTTTGGCTCCCCTTGTGTTGGTGGTTGTATATGCAGTATTACTGCCGCTGACAGTTCTTTTAAATTCGTCGAAAAAAAAGTAGATTCGGGCGGTTAGCTCAGTTGGTATAGAGCACCTGCCTTACAAGCAGGGGGTCGTTGGTTCAAATCCAACACTGCCCACCATTTTACGGACCGGTAGTTCAATCGGTTAGAGCGCCAGCCTGTCACGCTGGATGTTGCGAGTTCAAATCTCGTCCGGTCCGCCATCTACTATACTATAGATTTCGGGCGGTTAGCTCAGTTGGTATAGAGCACCTGCCTTACAAGCAGGGGGTCGTTGGTTCAAATCCAACACTGCCCACCATTTTACGGACCGGTAGTTCAATCGGTTAGAGCGCCAGCCTGTCACGCTGGATGTTGCGAGTTCAAATCTCGTCCGGTCCGCCATAACAGCCCATCTTTTATTTGAGATGGGCTGTTATAATAAAGGAGCAGGATCATGGCACTGAGATTTCTTTTTCTTGTTTGTGTACCTCTTTCCATTCTTTCCGCCAATCCGCTGTATTCCTTTTCACATATGTATACCCCCGTTACTGCAAAAGCACTGCAGTATAACGGCGGAGGACATACTTTTTTTTCGGAAAAACAGCATCCCTCACGCAATGCAGCAGCTCTCAGCCCTCTGCACCAGCAATACACGGCCAATCATTATATCTCCGGCTCCTATCTGGCATATCCCGAAGAAAACAAACATCTGATTTCCGGCAGTTATTCAACAGACCGGATACCTCACACCGCAATGGGAATCCGATACATCCGCCTTGCACATGCTCCGGAGAATGACACCCTGGTATTTAACAATCTCAGCTATGATATTTCAACCATGTACAGAGAAGCTCAGGATCTTTTCCTGTATGCGGGGCTCAGCCTTTCCCTCTGGCAGGCCCGGGATACTGAGTCCGCAGTGGAAAATCGGGACGATACCAGTGAACATGCCCCCTATGCAGAACATATTGTAACCACGGATATTTCTCTTTTTGAATTTGATATATATAATAAAGCAAACTTTGCACTTATCTTTGAAAATGTTCTCGGCTACAGCTGGACCGAAAACTATCTGGTTCGGGATTCAGGGAAAGCACCTACAGACACATACACAACGTCACATCAATGGACCACATCGGGAATACGCTCCCTGCTGATATCGGGAACCAGCGCTCTGAAATTACCGGAAACATCCACTCAGATTGCCCTTCCCGTTGATCTGCGTTTCTGGGGACCGTTCAATAAGGAAATACGAAAGGAGACCCGTCTGCGGGAACGTATTGAATTTATGTCGGGGTTGACGGTCACTCAGCAGGCACGTCTTTCCCTTAGCTTTACCTATTCGTGGAAAAGCCCGACCTATTCCCTGCATCCCCATAAGGATATTGCCCGCCTAAAGCCGCAACATACCTTCAGCTGGGGAAGTTCCCTGGAACTTGGTGCAGCACATATTCATTTTGGAAAATCGGGCAAAAGCTGGGGTATCGGATTAATCGCGGGTTTCTAAGTCCTTAATATATTCACTGCTGCGTCGCAGGCGCCGGGCAAGCTCCCGGGACATATTCATCAAAAGCAGGGTAAAGAGTTCGATATCTTCGTCGTAGAGCCGTGAGAGAAGTGAGCGGGAAAGGACCATAAGTGTTGCATCCTCCGTGATAACCGCCGTGGTACTGTGGGGCTGAATCCCTATGAAAGACGCTTCACCCAGGGACGCTCCCACACCGATCTCAACCATCTCCAGGGGATTTACGGTATAATTCTTTATAAGCTTTATTTTTCCCTTGAGAATAATATAAATGGCAGTTGAAGGTTCGCCTTCACAAAAAAGAAGCTCTCCCTTTTTGCGGATGATAGCCTCTGAATACTGGAGGATCTTATCAAGAGCCGCAGGAGGAATTGCTCCGAATATGGATATATCCTGTAATACACTGAATAAATCATCTCTGTTTACAAGCATACAGATTCCTTACTGTCATCAATACTGATAGATACTATCATTATTGCTCTATCTGTGCACCAAGATGCGTAAAATCATCGAAAAAAGTTGGGTATGTAATATCTGCTGCCTCCGCCGTTGATATCCGGGTCGTACCCGAAGCACTCATTCCTGCCAGGGCCAGGGCCATCACTACACGATGATCGTCATGGCCGTCCACCTGAGTACCTTTCAGATTGCTTTTTCGTACCACCAGCCCGTCGGGAAGTTCTTCAATATCCGCTCCCATCCTGCCAAGCTCCCGGCACATTACGGATATGCGATCCGTCTCTTTTATTCGGGCCTGGGCAACATTTATAATACGGGTCTCCCCCTGTGCCGCAGTACCGAGAACTGCAAGGGCGGCAATGGCATCGGGCATACTGTTGAGGTCAATGGTGGTGCCGGTCAGATTACCTGCACGCACCGTAACATCCGTTCCGGAAACCGTCACGGATGCTCCCATCTCTTCCAGTATGGAAAATATCTGCTTATCCCCCTGGGGATCAGAGAAATCAAGGTTCTTCAGGGTAACCTCTCCCCCCGTTACAGCAGCTCCCACCGCCCCGAAGGTTGCGGAGGAAAAATCGCCGGGAATCCGTTCTTCAATGGGACGATATGTCTGATCTCCCAACACAAGAAATTTGTTGAATTCGCTGTTTACTTCAAAATTAATACCCATTTTCTCAAGCCACCACAGAGTTATTTCAACATAGGGTTTTTCGTTGAGACCGGAAACACTCACCACGGTATTATTGGGCAGCACCGGAGCCGTAAGAAGAACCGAAGAAAGATATTGTGATGTTGTTCCGTCAATCTCAATATCCCGGCCGTGGAGTGGACCATGGACCCAATACGGTAGATACCCGTCGGCATCTTCACATCCGTAGGAGCCGCCCAGGCTCTGGACGGCATGTAATAAGGGAAGCATAGGGCGACTTCGCAGGGACCTATCTCCGTCAAAATATACCGGGGCTGTCCCCAAGGCTCCGGCAAGGGTAAACAGCCGCGTGGCAGTACCGGAATTTCCCATGTCGATTCGGGGTGTACGCACCTGAATATTCCCGCCGGTTCCCGCAATCTGCAATCCTCCGTCAAATGCTTCCACCGAAGCCCCCAGGCATTTTGCAGCCTCAATGGCGGAAATCCCGTCCTTCGACAAAAGCGGTTCATGGATGGTTGATTCCCCCCGGGCCAAAGTTGCAATAAGTAAGGCCCGTATGGTATGGGATTTTGAAGCCGGTATTGCTATCTCACCATTAAGTTTTGATTTTTCTACATTCCAGTTCATATGTTTCTGCTCACCATTTTTTGAAGTTTTGGAAGAGGGAAAAGCGAGGCGGACACATGCCGTCCCGTCCAGTGATAAAACGATTCAAGCCCTTGATACAGAAGCATTAGGAGTCCGTTTTGGTACGGGCACCCTTTCTTTTGTGCCGCCGCAAGAAGCTGTGTCTCCACGGGATTGTATATGGCGTCAAAGACATAGGTTCTTTTTGAAAGACACTCCGCGTCCACGGGGAGCGCATCTTCTTGGGGATGCATTCCCACGGGGGTACAATTTACAAGAAGGTCCGCACGGCTGATATCGTCCCTGCCCGCATGATCATGCAGAAGGTTGGAACGAACAGGAAATCCGGTTTTATCTCTGATTTCATCGGCAAGGGCGGCCGCGCGTTCAGCCCTGCGCCCCAGGATCACAATGTCACTGACGGGACTTTCATGGGCAAGTACCATAGCAAGAGTACGGGCGGTACCGCCATTTCCCAGTATCACCACCCGGGCACGGGATATGTGAAAATTATCCTCGTCCAGGGCACGGAGAAATCCAGCCCCGTCGGTGGTGGTCCCATGCAGCTTTCCGTCGGAATAGGAAAGGGTGTTTACAGTTCCTGTCATTTCGGAAAGAGGGGAAATGGAATCACACAGGGGGATAATCTTTGATTTGAAGGGTATGGTTACATTGGCCCCGGCAAACCCAATCCCCCGCAGGGCATGCACAAGAGTATCAAGATCATTTTCCCCGCATCCAAGGGGTACATATACATAGTCCAACCCAAGGGAAGCAAAGGCATGATTATGTATAAGCGGTGATATGGAGTGGGCCACGGGATTTCCCAAAAGACCGGTTATCTTCGTTGTACCGCATATTTTCTGATAGTTCATACTTTTTTCACCTGCACATAGATTTGAGTAACCCAAGAATCATATGAAGTTCATCCCGGGTCAGATTCATTTTGGAAATACTGTTTCGCAGATTTATTGCCCGGTTTCCCTTTGTAAATATATCTTTTGGCACTCTTTCGGCAAAGAAATTGAAAAGAGTTTCCTTTTCTTTATGGGTTGGCCCCGCAGGACTTGTTACACCAAAGGGGCTTTCTCCATACTGCGGTTTTCCTGCCAGCTCGTAGAATACAATGCCTGCCGCCTGACCAAGATTGTAACTCATTCGTTCCGCAGCAGGAATCGCACAGAGAATATCACACAGGGAAAGTTCCGCGGTGTTCAGCCCCGATGATTCACGGCCAAATACCAAAGCAACGCGATCATTTTGACTGATATAGCCGGGCAAATCACTGAGAACAGTCTTCACAGGAGTATTTTTAAATTTTCGTCGGGAAAAACCCACCACCCGCGTACAATCCGATACAGCTTCGGACAGACTGGTATACAACCGGGTGGAACGTAAAACAGCATCGGCGGAGACTCCCGTGACAAAAGCCTTTTGATGCAGAACGTTCTCAGGGGAAACAATACGCAATGTATCCATACCATTACACTTCATTGCCCTGGCAACAAATCCGATATTTTTCGGATTTTCCGGTTCTGCAAGAATTACGATACATTCCGGTCTCACACTGTTCCTTTCACGTTATCGCACAATGCAGTTTTCCACAAAACCCCGGAGATACTCACAGAATTTTTCCAGGGCCCGGACATCATACTTCTCATACCCTTTGAAAAACGATGAATCGTAAATGGTTTCGCGGTCATCAAAGGACTGCAGATACACGGTCTCAACCCCCGTAAGCATTCTGCCCAGGGTCTCCATATCCGAGGGTTCTATTATTCGCGGGGCAAGGGTGACTCGCACCTCAGAAGCCCCGGAAAATTCTGAAAGGTAATTTAGAGATTGCTGGATGCGATAGCCGCTGTCTGACGGGCCTGCCAGTAATTGTTGATATTTTTCCGGTGTGGCTTTCACATCCAGGGCGATATAATCAATGGTAAGGCGGGGCAGTACATCGGGCATAAGGCCGTTGGTATCAATTTTTACCGCATATCCCAGTTCATGCTTCAGATACTCCGTAAGAGCGGGGAGATTCTCATGAAGAGTCGGCTCCCCGCCCGTGATAACAACTCCGTCGATACGATGCTTCCATCGGCGCAGAAAACGATCAATTTCTTCTGCGGAATCACTTACCGGAGCAGGCTCAGGGCTGGCCAGTACAGCATTATGACAATAGGGACAAGCCAGATTGCACTGATCAAAAAAAAGCACAGCCGCCACGGTTTGCGGAAAATCTATAAAGCTGTTTTTCTGCAGAGCAACCACTCCCCCATAGAGGAAGTGCACATCCTGTTTCACCTAGGACTTCTCCACCGTAACCTGCCGGGGAGCTTTGCCCTTGAAGGTTATCCGATCATGATATTCCTTTTTCTTACCCCTGTTCCAGTTATTCAGAGGACGGTAATATCCGACAATACGGGAATACACCTCAGTTTCCTCACCGCATTCGGGACAGGAAAATTTTTCTCCGGAAATATATCCGTGAGCGTCACAGATTGAATAGGTGGGAGAAATTGTAAAATAGGGCAAACGATACCCGGAGGTTATTTTTTTTACGAGGGTACGCACCGTGTCTATATCGCGAATCTCTTCTCCGAGAAATCCGTGAAAAACAGTTCCCCCCGTATATTTTGTCTGGAGTTCATCCTGCATATCAAGAGCCTCAAAGATATTGTCCGTGGCTCCCACGGGAAGCTGTGAGGAATTGGTGTAATAGGGTTTTTCACCGCCGGGAATCCGTATATCGTCAAGGGTTTCTTTGTCCACCTTTGCAAGCCGGTAGGATGTTCCTTCACCGGGAGTTGCCTCCAGATTGTAGAGATTTCCCGTTTCCTCCTGATAATCCTGAAGACGCTCCCTCATATGGTCGAGTATCTCACCGGCAAATTCGCGGGCACCAGGATCGGTAAGCTCACTTCCCATAAAGTTGAGTACCGCTTCATTCATACCGATGAGTCCGATGGTTGAAAAGTGATTATCCCAATGCTTGAGATATCGTTTTGTGTAGGGGAAAAGTCCCTGATCAAGGAGTCGCTTTACCACCACACGCTTTGTCTCCAGAGAATCACGGGCAATGTCCATGCGGTGATTCAGCATACGGAAAAACTCATCCTTTGATGTTGCAAGATAGGCAATACGGGGAAGATTAATGGTAACCACACCGATTGACCCGGTAAACTCATCGGCACCGAAAAGCCCGCCGCCCCGCTTACGCAGCTCGCGTTTATCCAGTTGCAGACGACAGCACATACTGCGCACATCGTTGGGATCGAGGTCGGAATTGATAAAATTCTGAAAATAGGGAGTCCCGTATTTTCCGGTCATCTGAAAGAGCAGATCCGTGTTTTCACCATCCCAGTCAAAATCCTTCGTGATATTGTATGTGGGGATAGGATATGCAAAGCCGCGACCGTCAGCATCTCCGCCGATAAAAACATCTAAAAATGCCTTATTGATCAGATTCATTTCCGTCTGAAAATCCCCGTAGGTTTTATCGTATACCTTACCGCCGATAACCACAGCCTGATCCCTGAGATCAGATGGAACTGTCCAGTCAAAGGTTACATTGGTAAAGGGCGCCTGAGACCCCCATCGGGAGGGAGTATTGACACCAAAAATAAATGACTGCATCGCCTGTTTTACGTCTTCATAGGAAAGATTATCCACCCAGACAAAGGGAGCAAGATAGGTATCAAGAGAAGAAAAGGCCTGAGCCCCTGCCCATTCATTTTGGAGAATCCCGAGAAAGTTTACCATTTGATGCATGGCCGTATTGAGGTGTTTTGGCGGCGACGAGGATATTTTGTTGGATACCCCGCCAAGGCCTTCAGAGAGAAGCTGGCGCAGGGACCATCCGGCACAGTAGCCGGAAAACATGGAAAGATCATGAATATGAATATCTCCGTTTTTGTGCGCCTGGGAAATATCCCGGGTATAGATATTCTCAAGCCAGTAATTTGCTGTTATTGCACCGGAGTTATGCAGGATGAGCCCGCCCAGGGAATAGTTAACATTTGAATTCTCATTGACGCGCCAATCGCTTTTCTTCAGGTATCCGTCCATGGTATGTTCAATATCCAGGAGAATATCTTCGGTGGAACGTATTTTCCGGTGCTGTTCGCGGTAGAGGATATACGCCTTGGCCACACGGGAATGACCATTTTTAATAAGGACTTTTTCCACAATATCCTGCACCTGCTCAACCGCAGGAATACTGTTGTCATGAAATTTTTCTTCAAGAAGAGCCTCAACTTTTATGGCCAGTTCATCCGCAACCCGACGATCTTCTCCCCCAACAGATTCTGCGGCCTTGAATATGGCCTCGCTTATTACGGAACGGTTATAATCTTCAATCCGTCCATCTCTTTTTCGTACGGTATGTATCACAATATCACCTCAAAGGAAAATGGTTTTGTTTTCAGTGTCTTTGATATTACAATATATAATTTAAAACACAAGTTATTGTGCCCAATTTTAAAAAAAACACAATATATTCCAAGTGCAATAATTCTCATCATATGTTGATTACTGTTGAAAATCGCTGCCAACTAATACTTTAAGCACCATTTACATGTTGAAGATTATTGAAACAGGTCCAGGAGAATTACAGGGGAATTCTTACCAAAAGGAAAAATTATCAGAGCTTTCAGAGGGAGTACTGAAAGCTCTTTTTTTCACAATACACAGACCATTCCATTAAAACAGAACCCGGAAATTCAGCTCTCCCTGGAGGACATACTGTTTCTCATCCATACTGTTCTTCCAGCTGTCATACTCCACGGTATATTCACGGGGAAAATCATACAGTACGGCAGCTTCCAGTATCATCTGATCGGAAAAGCCATACCCAAATCCGCCGGAAAGAGAATGTATAGCCCCCACATTGCCGAACGTATCAAACCGGCTATCCGCGCCTGTATCATAGCTGATCTTATAATTATGCATATCCGCTTCGCGGTACGTATACCCTGTTCTGAGAGAAAGGTGATCCAAAACCCTCCACTCAAGACCCACCGCCGCCAGACCTTTCCAATATGAACCGACTTCACCGGAACGAACCGTACTTAAAGGTGCTGATGCTTCCCCCTGTACGGAAATGGTAAGGGCAGGCAGGAAATAGGCAAAGCCACCCTGTATACGCAGGGGACGATAGAGCCGGGCCGTAGAAAAATCAAATATTTTTCGGCTCCACCGATCATAGTCAGAGACAAAATATCGATATGTCTCATCCATATGAAGTATCTGGGGCATAACAAGACTGAACCCAAGCGAGTATTGCGGGCGGGGGGACATCATCAGGCCCAGCCGCGCATCATATCCGAGAAAAGTACGTTCCCATTCGGTCAGGGAGTTCTCAAACCGCAGGGGCTGCCCCTTCTTATTAAAGGCATTCTTCAAGCTCTGATCCTCTCCTCCCGTTACCAGGGAAAGAGATGCTCCCAGGGCAAGCCCTTCAGCAAACTGCCATCCCAGAGCACCACTGAGATAATACAGATTTCCATAGCCAAAAAAATCGATAGTATCAAAATAGACGGAATCACCCCGTTGCAGGAGCGAATCTTCCAGCTCGTAATCGCTGAGGCGCGTTCTGCTCCCGCGGTACTCATCATACCCGCGGCCTACGTATGAATCACCCAGTGTATAGGGGGAGGAAAAGGATATGCTGTAGGCCAGACCGCCGCGCCGTACAGGAAAAGAACGAACATAGCCAAGGCCACCCAGGCCCATGGGAGAACTGTGAGAATCAAACACCTCTCCATCGAAGGTGGTTTCCTTGACAAATTGTTCCGCCTGCAGGGAAGCGCTGATCTCACTGGAGGGAATATAGGCAAGCCCCGAAGGATTATACCAAAAGGCGGAGTAATCCCCGGCAATTGCTGTATAGGCTCCGCCCATGGCACGTGCCCGTGTTCCCGGTGTACGGGAATGAAACAGCGGTTCATCGGCACAAATCATCACAACTGCTGCAAATACGCTTATACCAAAGAGTTTCATTATCTGCTCCTTCCCCGCTGAATAGTCCGGGGTGGTTCCCGCCTGGTTGTATCCTCATTTCCTCCCTGAGAAGAATCCTTCGTACGCTCAGATGATGATCCCGAAGATACCGATGATGGTTCACGGGAGCGCCCGCCGGCCCTGCGGTCGTATCGTGGGTCATCCGTTTTCTGATCATCATCATCGTCATCATCTTTCTTGTCGATGATGACAATGGTATCCCGCCGTGGATACCGCCATCGGGGATCATACCAGCCACTGGAATAGAATCCACCGGGATATCCAAAACGATAGGAAACGGCAAAATCCCGCCAATAGGGACTGCGGTGATCAAAACGGCGCAATTCCCAGCGTCCCCAATGATCCTGAACCCATATCCAGACCTCTCGGTCTTCTTCACGTATGATAACCGTATCCCGTGGCGGTGTATCCTGTCGTTTCAAAACGGTATACTCAACGGTATCTCCCTGGGAGTCAACAAAATAGTACACATCATCCTCATCGGTTTCATAGGTCGTATCCTGCTCCCGGTATTGCCGGTAATCATGCGGAGACTGGCCGCGCCCGACGTAGGACACCTGGGTATAACAGGCGGCAAACAACAGCGAAGAAATAAATATAATAATAAACTTCATTCTTCCTCCCGGAAAATAATAGCACCCTGCTTTCAATATAACACCTTCAGTATGATTTCGGGTAAAATAAATGTTACGTAAGTTTTTTTTCTGTAAAAAACCGAAAACAGGAATAGACAGGTTTCTGTATCACTGAATGCAGAATAGGTACTGTGCTGTATCTGCTGAAAAAATCCGGACCGTACCATTCTGTATGACGGGCAATTATTCAGCACATTCAATTCTGAAGCCGTGTCTCACAATAACGAAAAACTCTCACAGAACATACACAGACGCCCCCCTACCCCAAAATCCTCAGTTGAAATATGAGTACCGCCGAACCAATTGAAACACAAACAGCGGTGTACCTGCATCTCATCGCCTGATGTATCGGAATGTAACTAATATAAGGACTGCACGGCATACCCGCCAAACCAATCATATACGTAACTTCCCGACAGCTAAAATGGTTTTTGCAAATAAATTATTATCTTTTAAAAACAAAAAATTCCCTGCCGCTGAACACAGTTTACACGCTGTACTTTTTGGAATAACAGGCAAATGGGGATATCAAAAAAACACAATTCCATATCCCGCCCTGTGAATTTATATACGACATCTGCGATAAAAACCAAAAATTGATAATATTTTGGCAATTTTCCTGTTTTATTGTTACATTTATTGATGTAAATCAAATTTTCTTTAAAACTCTGGGAGGGGTTTATGAAAACGAACAGACATGTACCGATTCTGAATCTTTTCATGTTGCTCATGGTATTGACCAGCTTTACCTTT
>JBNJEI010000032.1:0-29299 GCA_051745755.1 Fibrobacterota bacterium | reverse complement strand
GATGACAACCTTGCCGCTCAGCTAATACTTCCCCCTGTCGGGTGTATAGTGGACTTTCACCACCAAGTGAATGCGCCCTGCCGGGCGCACATAAAAAAACGACTGCCCGAAAGGATCGGACAGCCGCATGAGCAAAACGCGTTTAGAATTTGGCGTTTACAAGAACCATAAAGGGAAGTTTCCCGTTTTTGATAATATTTACAAGGCCAATTTGTACACCGGTCCCCATGGTATTTACATGGTTTACCAACCCCCACTGTAGGCCGGTCATGGAATCGGCAAGATTGACTAAACCAAGTTGTGCACCCATTACATCTCCACCGGAATTCAGAAAAGAATACTGTACTCCCGTAAACTCTTCCGCACGACCATAAATAGATGCCTGAACACCGGTCATATCGTCGGTCAGGGCATAAACCAATGAAAGCTGAAGCCCCGTCACGTCATCGGTACCGGTACCAATAAGACCAAGATCAAGACCATTTACTTCCTGTACGGGAGGAAGTCCCAGGGGGTGAACCAGAGAAACCTTGATTGGTGAGGCAGCAAACGCAGTATTTGTACAGAAGAACGCAAACACAAGAACAGCAAATAACTTTTTCATACAACATCCTTTATTAAATGTTAAAAAAATCCACTCAGCAGTATTGCTGAGTTGCAATGAAGTTGCTAATTAACAACGTGCCCACAGAGTCGGTTAACAAAAACCGTTATCGGTTTGAAACTCTCTCCGGAAGGGCAATGAATGTACTTATTCCACAGTTTAATATATTTCACGGGGATACAGCTATGAGTCGTTGTAAACAAATGAGGCGATATTTTTATATAAATCCAGCACCTCTCATTTTACCCAGGTAGCCTACGGTGGCAATCAAGAATACCCTTCCACACTCATGTATGGTGCACAAATCACCGTTGGATCAGTGGTTTAGTTCACAGAATGCGCGTCCCAACAAAATGGCAGACCGGATACCGGTAAAAAACTCACCATACAGCACCGGGGCCTAAGATCAACGGGCACAATTTCCTCTCTATCGGATTATATGTCCGGAGACACCACTCCTCAATGCTCCATAAGATATTCCATATGTGTGTTTTCAGTAGGCGGTTTTTCACGAATGTTTGCATCCGGTTCATAATAATCAGATTCAGCCAGGATTTCTTCTATTTCATCAATCTCCTGTGGTATATGGGGAAATAAATTTACCGCCCCGTCAGGTGTCATGATATACATATCCTCAATTCGTATACCCGTTTCTTCACTTTCGATATACAGCCCCGGCTCCAAAACAAATATGGAACCAACAGCAATAGGCGCATAGGGCGAAATGTCTAAGTCTTGCCCATGAACATTGGTACCTACATAGTGAGAAACGGAATGAATAAAAAACACATCCATGGTTCTCAATCTGCCGTACTTATCTTCGGCCCGCATGGAGCTGCTTTTATAAAAATCGTTGGTAATTGTGCTGAGTTGACGTAAGGTTGTCACATTTGGTATTATGCGGGAAAGGGTGTGTTTTTTTGCATCCAGCACCAATTGATATAACTCTTTCTGCCGTTCAGTGAACGTCCCGTTTACCGGATAGGTACGACTGATATCAGAACACCAATTATTATGTCTGGCGCCGATATCAACCAGGAGCAGATCCCTCTCACGCATTCTTCTGCTGCTGCCGCTGTGATGAAGATTCAGGGCATTGGGACCCGATGCGGTAATTGTACCAAAGGCAGGATTTGTAACATTGAAAGACTGATAGACAGAATCAATTGCGGCGTCGGCATGATATTCATACAAACCCGGCCGCAACATATTCATAACAGCCTCGTGAGCCAACCCGGTTATTTCCGTGGCAATCCGCTGGTCCTCCCCCTGTTCTGTTTGCACCCAACGGGGATATAAATGAATATCCTGAGTGTCTATTTCAACGGTGGTATTTGGATGGATATTTTTTCCACTCTGATCCTGAGAGGTATTCCATCCAACAAAGACATAGGAATCCCGGACAAGATCACCAAAATTACCCGCAACATCTATCTCCGAACCAGGAGGATACAGGGCAGTATCTTCGGGTACTTCACCGCCGGTGCTTTGCCCGGTATGATAATGTACCGAATACCCGTACACTGCCAAATCAATTTCAATATCGTTGATTTTGTTGTTTTCCACAATATAGGTTGTATCAAAGAATCCGTCTTTTGCTATGTGCAGTGAGTCAAGGAATGCTTCCCGTTGGTCAGACTGAAGGATTTCCGGGGAACGGGCTTGAGTCTGAGGTGATGAGGTATATCTATAGCTGAGATTATACCGGGATACCTCATCCCTGATGCGGATATAATAGATACCGGGGGAAGAAATTATATCGGTTAAAGCAACAGCGGTGCGGGCTTTGATATACTCGCGGGAAGAATAATATTCTCTACCCTTACTATCATAGATTTCAAAGGACTGTACCCCTTCATTCAGATATAAAACTGAATTTCGTATTTGCGGTGTCTGAACATCGGGATTTTCATGATTGCCCACTGACAAACCATCGTCGTATATCTCAAAATACCCGTCGTCATCGGTATACACTTCAATACCTCTGCTGTCCAACTGCACAGATACAGAAGGTATTCCTTCATTGGTTTGTGAATGACGGATAACACCACTCAAATGGATTTCACCGGACAATACAACTGCACAGGACACCAGAATACACATAAGACATCTATTCATCTATCCCTCCCACCGGAATAGAACTAATTGATACAGGTAAGGTACATAAAAATATACTGATATGCAGAAAAATATCCTGTTTGGGTATAAAAATGCTACATATACTGATCCGAATAAGAAATCCCTGAAACGATACAGTTCACCGAATGCAGTCAGATCCCGGAAGTAACATACGCCTTATGCCTATGATGCAATCCCCGGGGTAATTGAAATACAGACCGTATAACTATTCGAAACCATGCAAAAAAAGATGTATTGACATCATAGGGGGTACCATGTATATAGTATCAGTAGAGTCAGTTCATAGAAAATATGGGGAACAGATACCAGTATCGGTGACATTACATCATGGAAAAACACCCACCGCTGCCTTGATACAGGTTTTTGCGCAGATCACTTTCTCCCCATTGAATGCGACAGTAATATCCTGCATAGTAATATACAAACACGGATAAACAAAAAAATGGATCATTGGAGAATTATGTATACCGTACTCATGCTCCTGCTTGTGCTGGTATTGGAAACACCCGGAAACGATTCCGAAAAATATGATATAAAAATCTGTCCTCCCTTTGACAGTATATCTCTTACAACAGGAGATACGATCGTTTTTGATACCGAGGCAGAAGTCTACAGGGAATTGCAGGAGTGGAATATTTCACCCATAAAAGGATCCCACTGCCGTATTCGGTACATACTGCACCCCGGATCGGGAAGTGGATGGACCGTTGGAATAACGGACAACTCAGATGCAGCTGCGTTTTATTTCAGTACAACAACCAGTGGGTATAGAACTGTTTCACCCGTTATTGACACTCCTCTCCCCTGGAGTACAGACTGTAATACTGACGGGGTTGATGAAATCATAATCTGGGACAGTTATGCAGTCTGTGAATCACCCACATTGTCAGACTATGGACTGGTTGCATGGGTCTATGAGAAAAAGGAAGACCATCTTTTTGTTATTAATTATTCGTATACATATGGCTTATGGGAAAAAATTATCAGTTCATACAGAAAGCGACACCGATATGCAGGAAAAAATGACTCTGTCTATTCAGTTACGCGGGAGGTTTTTATAAAAAGTTTTGAAAACAGGATTCCCGGCGCAGGAACTGAATAATAAGTATTACCAGCACTATCATACTCCGGAGAAAATACTGAACGGGGATTTTCTGCCGTGGATATATTGGCGATTACTGCTATCTGACTGTACCGCATTGACATAAATGTAACTTAAAATTAATACTGCATATTACATATCAGCACGGGAGAACCTATGCGACTCTTTTTTATTATTCTCTGTACCCTTTCAGTGTATGGCAATTTTGCTCCGTCCTTCATGCCATTTCGCTACAAACCTATTGCTCTGACAGCTGAAAGATACCACCACATCGCAACCGCCGATATGGATGGGGACGGGGATCAGGATATTGTCACGCTCAGTGATTCCCCAAATTTTATAACCCTGCACGAAAACCGCGATGGCTCCTTTCGACCTCTCCCTATTAGCGGAAAAACAGGAGGAGGAGAGATACTGCCACCCAGCCTCGGCGTCCCGCGGCCAGGATTTCTAAGACTTGGTGACTATACGGGAAACGGGAAAACGGACATTTTTATTACGGTAAACGACAAGCGCTACAATGAAATTTGTATCCTTTACGAAAATCACGGTGAATTGTATTTTGTTCGGCGAAAAATATTTACATAAATCCCCCCGTATGAATCATTAAGAATTGAGGCACTGGTGCACTGGTATAAAGATTTTTTCAAACAGCAGTATCCCTACCACAATATAAAAGCCGCCCCGATAGGTTTGTGTCGGTAATGGAAAGTTTTTATGCCCTGCTGTTTATAACCGATTGACAGACAGTGGTACTATTGTATATTATACTTAGGCTATAAACAAAATAAGGTATACAAGAAAACAAGGAGATAGATATGAAAAAAAGACCGATTATAAGCATAGTGTTTCTTTTTTCCACCTGGCTCTATGGAGAAATAACCCTCACCGCTGAAGAAAATAACCCCCGTGTGGGAGATGCGTATACTCAGCTTATAAACAGTAATACGGGCTCCTCGGTAACCCAGGGGCCTGCCGGTGAAGATGTCCTGTGGGACTTTTCCCAGGTATCAACTGACAAATCTGAACCCATCGCAATAATCAGCAACAATGATGACGCATTTGAAAAGGCTGACATACTGTACAGCCAACAATCCACGTACTCCTATTTTAAAACAGCTCAGGATAATTTTACCTATATGGGCTTTCGCACCTCCTCGGTAACTTTAGTCCACAGTGACGGTGAAGATCAGGTTCGGTTTCCCATAAGCTACGGAGATTCATATACTGACAGCGCATATGCCACACTTGACGGTTTTGGCATGGTTGCAGACCGGAAAGCGGAGGTGGCAGTCACCGCCGATGGCTGGGGAACACTCATTACCCCTGACACAACCTATCCCTCTGCACTTCGGATTCAAATTATACGTACCTATGAAGATTTCTACAATGATATTTCACAGGGCGTTATAACAGATTCTATCTACTATTGGTATACCGATAATATTGCCTTTCCTGTGGTAACATACTTCAGCTCCGGCGAGGGATCCGAAAAATCAAAGGGATTCAATTACCTTGCCGCAGAGGGGACCTCCATAACAGAAACGGTTACAGAACGCCGGGATTTCTCTCTTGTTCAGGAAACTGAGTATGCAGAGCTACACACTGACCAGGGACGTATAAATCAGCCCTTACTCCTCAGAGATCTCCAGGGACAGGTCTATAACAAAAGCAGTACACCCGGCCGGATATCCACCAAAAATATCCCATCAGGTGTCTATATTATTACTGCGCAGAAAAGCCGCCACAGTGTCAAAATAGTAATTGAGTAGCGTATCCTCTCCTCTCTGAGTATCTTAATAAAGCACATCGGAGGAGAATATACCAGCCTGAAGAGACAGGCAAACGCTCTACCTCACGCACTGTACGTATACACGCATATATGTTTTCAGGAGTGCAGGCTACCCGGTATGTACGGATTCTTACTGAAGAACTGTATTTGAATGTGAGACGGAGAGTGGTATATATTTGACACTAGGGTACGGGGGATCAATGGAGGTTCTCTTCCACGGATGTGTATAATCGAAGTACTCATTAACCAATACAGATGTATATGTACAGGATTCAATCCCGCATTCGTCTGGAAATCCCGATTTCACGATCATATATGTCGCCTCAAAATAGAACCTGGCTCCAGGGGTATACAACAGGTTGGTTAACAGACAATACACTCCGCTTATGAGAACAACGATAAAAACCGGTTTCTACGCGGCACACAACACAGGTCTCCTTACCCTTCCTTTAAAAGTCGGGCACGTTCCTGCAAAAGAAGATTCTTCACACCGGGAATAAGATAGTCCTCATAGGTCCATGAAAAAAACTTCACCCTCTTCTGTCGAAAATGCAGGGTAACCTCCGCATAAATCCCCTGTGACAAATAAATACGGTGAAAAAAATCCTTTGCCGAGGCAAGGACGAGTTTGTCCTTCGTCAGATACCCGGGATCTAGATTAATCTGCCGCTTCCCCCCGCGGGAGAAGGCCCCTTCAAGACTGTTGGTAAACACCTTAATATCAGCCAGACGATCGCGGGATACGGCATTGCGGAAAAAAACATACTGCTTTTTGATATCCCCGCCCATTTCAGCATCATAATACGTTGTACGGGCACTGAAATCAACGGGCCCATAGGAGAAACGCACGGGGCCGAACTCATTTTCAAGAATCTCTAAGACACTGAGGTACTGATCTTCATCCCGGTACATTATTCCCGAAAAAAGAGATACGCCTCCGGGAATGGATTGTTGTGTCATTCCTGCCGCCTTGTAAAATTTCGAAAAAACTGCAAACTACTTCTTTTTTTTCTGAGCCGCCTGTTTTTGCTTTTCCCGCTGCCGCTGAATTTTTGCCCAGTTATCCCGCAGGGTTGCCGTACGGTTAAAGACAAGTGTATCTTCTGTACAGTCTTTGGAATCGGCAACAAAATAGCCGATACGCTCAAACTGAAACGCTGCCTGTGGCAGAAGCTCACGCACAGCCGGCTCAACCTTTGCCATGGTGATATTCAGTGAATCAGGGTTGATGTTTGCCGTAAAATCCATACTCGGATCCTTGGTTTTATCGGGATTTTCCTTGGTAAAGAGTTTTTCATACATACGAACTTCGGCATCCAAAGCCTCTGCGGCATTTACCCAGTGAATTGTGGCTTTCACCTTTCGCCCGTCCGGCGCATTTCCGCCACGGGTTTTGGGATCGTACACAGCGCGCAGCTCCGTGATATTCCCCGCTTCATCCTTTATCACATCCGTGCAGGTGATAAAATAGGCATAGCGAAGACGGACCTCACGTCCCGGTGCCAGGCGAAAGAATTTTTTCGGCGGATCCTCCATAAAATCAGATCGTTCAATGTATATCTCTTTGCCAAAACGAATATCCCGCGTGCCATCTTCGGGATTTTCCGGATTATTGCAGGCTTCAAGCAGATCATCTCCGCGTTCATCGTAGTTTTCAATCACCACTTTAAGAGGATCCATAACACCCATAAAACGCAGGGCCGTTGTATTGAGGGCATTGCGTACACAATGTTCAAGAAGTGCAAAATCAACCAGGGAATCACGTTTTGCCACACCGATTCTCTTACAGAAATCAATAATCGCCTCAGCCGGATATCCCCGGCGGCGCATACCGGAAAGGGTAAACATACGTGGATCATCCCACCCCGATACATATCCCTCGGTGACCAATCGCAACAGCTTACGCTTACTCATCACCGTATAGGTGAGATTAAGACGGGCAAACTCAATCTGCCGGGGCTGAGCGGGTACGGAAACATTTTCCACCACCCAGTTGTAAAAGGGACGATGATCTTCAAATTCAAGGGTGCACAGAGAGTGAGTCACTCCCTCCAGAGCATCCGATATGGGATGAGTAAAATCGTACATGGGATAGACTTTCCACGCATCCTTTGAACGATGGTGCTCCACGGAAGCAATGCGGTAGATTACGGGGTCCCGCATGGTGATATTTGGGGATGCCATATCAATTTTTGCCCGCAGGACTTTCTCTCCCGGCGCATATTTTCCCGCCACCATGGCATCAAAAAGAACCCTGTTTTCTGCGGGAGTACGGTCGCGAAAGGGGCTGTTTTTTCCCGGTTCCTTCAGGGTCCCCCGATATTCACGGATTTCCTCCGGGGAAAGGTCACAGACGTAGGCTTTATTCGCAGCAATAAGCTCCAGGGCATATTCATAAATCTGCTGAAAATAATCCGACGCGTAAAAGAGATTATCTCCCCAGTCAAAGCCGAGCCACTTCACATCACGCATGATGGATTCAATATATTCAATACTCTCCTTTTCAGGATTGGTATCGTCAAAGCGCAGGTTGCAATGACCGTTGAAATCCTGAGCTGCGGAGAAATTCAGGACAATGGATTTTGCATGTCCGATATGAAGATACCCATTGGGCTCCGGAGGAAACCGCGTAATAATTGTATCGTGTTTTCCGGTTTTCAGATCATCGGCAATAATTGCGCGTATAAAATTAGAATTTTCCTTAGGTTCGCTCATTTTTCCACCCCGGAATAATTGTTGTCAATATAATGAAGGCAGGAATCCAGGCGGCGTATAACCGCATCCTTGCCCACATGGCTCATAATCTCAAACAAAGAAGGGCCGCCGGCAGCACCGGTCACGGCAATACGCACAGGAAGCCCCACGCGACCAAATCCCTGTTCGGTTTCCTTCATATAGCTCTGCAGCACTTCCTCCACTGAGGAGGGATCGAAATTCTCAAGAACAAACAGGCGTTCCTTTACATCCCTGAGAATCTGCGGACAATCCTCCCTGCGAAATGCCTTGCGGACTTTTTTGTTGTCATCGGGATAGGATTGGGGATCTGAAAAGAAAAACTCGACTGAGTCAGCCAGATCTGGTATGGTCCTGCTGCGGGACTTCATCAAATCCAGCGCCGGGGCAAGAAGGGATTCATCCACGGAAATATCACGGCTTGAAAGAATTTTCTTCACCGGTGAAAGCAACTCTTCCACGGGACATTCCGCAAGGTACTGACCGTTCATCCACTCCAGCTTTTTTGTATCAAAAACCGCTGCCCGGGAAGACACAGACTCCAAACGAAACCGGCTGATCAACTCCGAACGATCCATTAATTCCGTATCGTCTCCGGGGGACCAGCCAAGGAGGGCAAGAAAATTAAAGAGTGCATCCGGTAAAATTCCCCGCTCAGCATAATCCATCACCGAAGCGGCACCCTTCCGTTTTGACAGCTTCCCGCCGTCTTCGGAGAGTATAATAGGCAAATGGACCCACGCAGGCGGTTCCCACCCGAAGGCCTCATAGAGCAACTCATGTTTGGGTGTGGAATTAATCCACTCATCACCGCGAAGAACATGGGAGATCTTCATCAGATGATCATCCACCACATTGGCCATATGGTAGGTGGGAAAACCGTCGGTTTTCATAAGTACAAAATCGTCAAGACCAGCGGTATTGAACGTTATATTTCCCCGAAGCGTATCATAGAAATTAATTTCCCTGTTGTCAGGAATCTTCAGGCGTATCACATGAGGCTCCCCGGACTCCACCCGGTGCTGTGCCTTCTCTGCAGGAATATCCCGACAGCAGCGATCATACCCTGAAGTACCGTTATTTCGCAATTCCTCCAGACGCTGTGAAGAACAGAAGCAGTAATAGGCCGAATCTGATTCGATAAGGTATTGCGCATGCTGGTGATACATATCTTTTCGCTCAGACTGGAAATACGGACCGTATGCCCCTCCTGCCTGAGGCCCTTCATCCCATTCCATACCCAGCCATCGCAGGGAGGTGAAAATTTCTTCAAGGGCATCTTCCTGATATCGGCTGCGATCCGTATCTTCAATGCGGAGAATAAATGTTCCTCCCGTGTTTTTGGCCAGAAGATAATTAAATAATGCGGTTCGGGCTCCTCCCACATGGAGATACCCTGTCGGCGACGGTGCAAATCGTACTCGTACGGTCATGGCCAGTCCTTTGTGTCAAAGTCTCTTCGGCTTAAAAATAATTTATGGAATCAGGGAAAAACACGGCGGGGAACGATCCCGCCGTGTAAACTGTCTTAATAATAATATTCACGGATATTGTTTTCTATATCCATCTCGCCTTTACGGTACGTAAGCCATTCATCATAGGCCCTGTTCATATTCTGCTGTGTAAGACGCTGTAAAAGGCGATCACGCTCATCTTCACCCATCTCTTCAGCTGCATCTTTCCACAGGGGCATCACGGCATACACTTTGAGAGTATCACCCGCCACCACAAAAGGTACACCAGCATCACGGGGAAGACCAAAGGCAGCGCTTATGGCGGTAATATCCTCACGGTTTCCAAAGGAAGCACGGGTCACCGTGTCCGTCACATTCCCGGTAAAATACTCCTGTGAGAATTCCATTTCATCATAGGGAGTTTCACTTCCGGCAACCTCTCCGGCCTTCTCCTGCATAAGGGTGAGCATTTTTTCCACACGCATGGAATCCCGGACAGGTTTTTCCGCACGGTGAAGAAACTCTGAAAGTTCTATTTTGGATGTCCTTTTGCGGTCAATGAGCTCCACGACGTAATTAGGTCGGTTCATTCCGTAAAACACATCCATATCACCTTCATCTTCATCAAAGACAAAGCGGCCCAGCTCATCAAGATAATTTATTTCGGGAACACTGTCACCCCGGCCAAAATGCCCCGTAGTATCCAGTGAAAGACCAAATTCCTCTGCTGCATTTTTAATGCCTTTGGTACGGGCAAATTCAAAAATATCCGCTGTTTCACTGTCAATATCCATTTCCCGGTCGGGAGAAATCACCACTTCCTTATAAATATGGCCCAGCTGAATGGTTTCATCCTGCCGCTGCAGAACCTTAAAAATATGAAAGCCTTCAGAAAGATAAGGGGAATCGGAAATATACACAGGACGGCTGACAAATCCCGTGGGAGAATCAAAGAGAAGCTCTGCCGTTTCAGAGGGAAGTATATCATCATCGGGAGACACTGCACCAAGGTATCCGCCGTTTTGAGCGGTTCGCTCTTCATGGGATTCAATCTGTGCCTCTTCAGCAAAATCAACATTTTCCTCTTTGAGCCGACGGTATACATAGTTCATATCTTCCCGGACATATTGACGGTCTTCTTCGGTAATATCCTTAGGTACTTTAAGGTAGGCAATATTTGCCATCTCCCGACCGCTGTTTGCCTCAGCAAATTCTTCATACATGGCTGTAACGCGGTCCATATCCAGTTCTTCATCAATGGAAAGGGCCGACGCATCACCGACAATATACTGGAACACTATTCTGTCATTTTCAAAACCGTATTCATACTCCTGCTGTGCGGCTGAAGGAAAGGCTCCGCGAAAAATCGACTGTACCCGCATTGAAGGAATCCGCTGTGATTGCAGATCCGTTATAAGGCGCTGAAGATATTGGCTGTTTTCTGCAATATAGGATTGGTATTTACGGATATCCACCTCGCCGGTCTGCTGATCAGCAAACATCTCCTGAAACTGCGTCTGATCCATTCCCAGAGTACGGGGATCCGGGTTTTCCAGAAGAAAGCGGACCGCTTCATCCTGAGATACCTCAAGACCGAGCTTCTCTATGATATTTTGACGAATCCGTTCGTCCACCAGAGAATTCCACACTTCTTCGGGAAATTCCCTCCGCTGTGAAGGTGACATCTCGTCGCTCATACGACGGTAGCGGTCGTAAAGCATACGAAAATTCTGAAACGATATCTTTTCTCCCTCAATCTTACCGACATTGTTTCCGCCAAAAATCCCGGCTCCGCCGGCTCCCCAGGAAACAAATATGGTAAGAATAAAAGCCACCAGTACAAAGCCCATTATGACCGGCGCCTTATCCCGCATCCAATTAATAAGCATAGATTAAACTCCTGTTCTGCTTGATTGCATCTTTTTGTTATTTGTTGAGTATTTCATTGTATACCGTGCTGTTTGAAAGAATATCAAGGGCTGTATTTATCTGGTCATCCCTGCTGATATTAATTCTCTGAAAAGTGGAATTATCCCGTCCGTCCTGCCGAATAAGAAGAGCCATAAAAAGCTCGTGTTTAATGGCATCCGTATTGTCAAGAAGAGCTGCACGCTCGCTTTCCTCAAGTATTTTTTCAAGTTTATCAATATGAGAAGTAAGAGCCAGGGAATCCTCGGTGCTGAAATTGCTTTTCAGGCGTTCGAGAACCCGTTCATCAATGGCGGTATCCTCTTCAAAACCGCTGTATACCTTAAACTGACGCAGCCGTTCCGATGCGACTGAATTGTATTCAAATCCTGCAGAATCGGCAAAACTGAGAAAGCGCTCTATCAAAGAATCGGGAATTTCATACTCCGGGGTAATGCGGATGGAATCCGCTTCCATAACGGGGTAGTAGGTATTGGCAAACTGAAAAAAGAGATCGTCCGCAAGAAGACTTCGAATTACCAGATCATAATCATTTGCTTCAATGAGAGTATCGGGAACAATACCTCCACCGCCGAAGACTTTCCGTCCCAGATTTTTTGTGTGGTATACCTCAGAGGAATCAATGTCAACGGTATCCGGTAATTCCGAAAATTCCTCTTCGCCGTTTTCCTTCTCCTCATCATCATCATCGGAATGAGGTTTATTGATATTTCTTCCGCTGGGCGTATGGTAATATGCCGTGGTCATTTTCAGATAGCGGTTATCCGTCCGGTCGATGGGTATTACCGTTTGAACCGACCCCTTACCAAAGGAAGGCTTCCCTGCAATTACCCCGCGGTCCCAGTCCTGAATAGCACCTGCCACGATTTCAGATGCTGAAGCCGATGCCTCATTAACCAGCACCACCAATGGCATATCTTCGGGAATCGCAGACTCGTATCGGGTATGGTATTCCTCTTTTGCATTATCCAGTCGTCCCTCGGTAAATACCACCATCTTATTTTTGGGCAGAAAGACATCCGCCACATTTACCGCCTGTTCCAGAAGGCCTCCGGGGTTTGCCCGCAGATCAAAAACCAGCTGCTCCATCCCTTCGTTCATAAGGGAGTCGATGTTAGCCCGTACGGAGTCAGCGGAAACTGAGGAAAAGGAATTCAGCCGGATATAGCCGGTGTTACCACGGATCAGCCCCGCATGGGGAATAACTTCTATCTCAATGATATCACGTTCGATGGTATAATCAATCAGATCCGATTCACCCTTCCGGGATATGCGGATGGTTATCTCTGTACCCGGCTCACCCCGCATTTTGTTCACTGCCTCCTCAAGGGTGATCCCCTTTGTGGGCTCCCCGGCAATTTCAATAATCTGATCTCCGGAACGAATCCCCGCACGATCTGCGGGGGTACCCGCAATGGGGGTCATCACGGTGAGAACATCATCACGGATGGATATCTGTATACCCAGGCCGCCGAATTCCCCTTCCGTGCGGACCCGCAATTCTTCGTAATCTTCGGGCTCATAAAAAATCGTATAAGGATCAAGAGAATTCAGTGCCCCGTCAATGGCATTTCGGATAAGCGTATCTTCATTGAGTGTATCAACATAGCCCGTAAAAACCCGTTGAAGTGTTTTCTCCAGGGTATGAAGGCCATAGTAAAAACGGTCATTTGACTGCCGCTGATCAGTATCAGATCCAAAGTCGACATCGCTTTGGGCCACGGTTACGTCAAAAAACACACCGATACCTACGGTGGCAACCACTGCAATGGTACAGAAGAATGATGGTAGTCCCTTTTTTATTTTCATAAACCCTCTTTCATAGATTTGCAACGCACGGCTGTGCTTGATAATATATAATTTTGACGCCTTTTACGGTATAGTAAGTAGAATTATATTTCCCTGTGCCGGGTTTTTATACCACAGATACAGAAAGAATTACGCGTTTTATTTTTTCCGGTAGATTGCCGGTGCCGTAAGTATAAAACGTTCTGAAACCGTGGCAAGGCTCTCTGAATGGCCCACAAAGAGAATTCCTCCGGGCTTCAGCAGCCGGTATAACTCCGCAACCACCCGCCGCCGTACGGCATCATCAAAATAAATCATTACATTACGACAAAAGATTATGTCAAGATTACCCTGCAGAGGAAGCGGAGTTACGGCAAGATTAAGACGCTTAAAAAGAAGCAGCCCCTTCAGGGAATCCTTCACCCCATAGGTTACGGAAGAAGCGGTGCGTTTTGTATGAAACCAGGTACGAAGCTGATTTTTCGTCAGGCCCTTGACATCATTTTCACCGTACTGCCCCTCCTGAGCCCTTTGAAGAACCTCCGTTGATATATCCGTGGCAAGAATTCTGAAATCTGCATACCTTTGACGCAGGGTTTCACGGGTTGCCATGGCAATCGTATACGGTTCCTGTCCCGTTGAGGATGCTGCGCACCAAATGCGAAATTTGCGTTGGCCCGCAGCATAGGCGTTCTCAATATAGTGCTGATACCAGGTAAAATGCTCAGGGCCGCGATAAAAACTGGTAAAATTTGTTGATATGGCATTCAGAAGAAATACCAGTTCCCGGTCAGGATTACTTTCAAGATATGAAATATACTGCGTAACGCTGGGAATATTCAACACACGTATGCGCTTTGCCAAACGTGCCTCAACAAGGGTTTTCTTACCCTCCTTAAGAAATATACCGGCTTCATCATAAATCAGATCAGCAATCAGCCTGAATTCTTTCTCTGTCATACCTCTGCTACCATATTTCTTCAGGCCAGTCGGAATGGCGAAGCTGTTTCACTTTTATTACCGCCACATGCCCTGTGGATATATCAAACACAATTTTCCGCCCCAGCTGCCCTCCCACGTCACGGGAAACCACGGAAATATTTTTTTTCTTCAGGACCGCCTCGGCAACACTCACATTTTCCCGTCCAATATCCCGACCACGGGCACCCGACGGATAGGCTCCGCCAAAAATCTGAGCTTCCAGGTCACGGCTTCCATAGCCCTCATCAAAAGCCATTTTTACCAGACTGATCGTGGCAACATTTCCATACATGGCGGTAGCATTTTTCCTGTCACCGGTTCGGGGGTATAAAAAATGGTTAATACAGCCGAAAAAGCCGCCCCTGGCACTGATGCACACTGATACGCAGCTTCCCAAGACGGTACGAACCGCTCCCTCACCGTACCGGGCAATCATGTATCCCGGCTGAAGTGTGTACGGAACTATCTCATTTTTCATTCACCGTTCTCCCCGGTTTCTGCGATTGTATATAAGAATACTTTTTTTCTGAAAGCTTTTCAATCAAAAAAAATATACACCCCGTTTTTTATTCAGATACCTTAAAAAAATGCGAACTTTAAATACCGCAACACCCCCACTCCACAGTCATATATGACCCTGGTTTCGAAATCGACCAGATCAGAGGTAACATAGTAAGAACTGATCCTGTGACCTGTTTTTTTAAAAAAAGGGCCCTGCTTCATTGCTCAGCTGCGGAGGTATCGTACAGAGCGGGCTGAAAATGAAGACAGAGGATACTGACTCTTTTTGTTTTCGCTCGCAAAAAGTATTTTACCCCTGTGCCGTCGGCAGTATCTCAGAAAAAACTGCGGCACGGTGCGGTATTGCAAATTCAGAAAAACGTACTAATACAAAGGATCACGGAATGTCAGAAAAAATTAAAATTGCCATTATCGGCTATGGAAATGTGGGCCGCGGTGTACGGGAAGCCCTGAAACAAAACCCGGACATGGAACTCTCCCTTATTCTATCCCGCTCTCCGCAGCGGGTAAAAGAGGAAGTGCAAGATACTCCCGTACGTCATGTGGATGAACTTACGGCGCTCAAAGAGTGCTCCGTGGCAATTCTCTGCGGCGGGTCCAAAAACGACCTTCCCGTGCAGGGACCTCATTTTGCCGCCCATATCACCACCGTTGACAGCTATGACAATCACAGCTGCATACCCGAATATTTTGATACAATGAACCCGGTTTCACAAAAAAACAACACCGTCTCCGTTATCTCCACTGGCTGGGATCCGGGAACATTTTCCCTTGAACGGGTTCTCGGAGCAGCCTTCCTGCCCGGAACAAAAACCTACGGATTTTACGGTGTATCAGAGAAAGGAGGGCTGAGCATGGGACACTCCGATGCCCTGCGGACCATCGACGGTGTTGCCGACGCACGCCAGTACACCCACGCCATCCCCGAAGCAATTGAGCGTGTCCGCCGGGGGGAAAACCCCGACCTGAAACCGGAAGAAATGCACTGGCGGGAGTGTTATGTGGTTCTGGAGGAAGGCGTTGATGCCGCAAAAATCGAAGAGGAGATACAATCCATGCCTGCCTATTTTGCCCCCTATAAAACAGTGGTTAACGTTATTACAGCCGATGAACTGGCAAAAAATCACGCGGGCTTTCCCCACGGCGGAATGGTAATCGGTGCGGGATCTTTGGGAGAAGGCTGTACCGGCTCCATCGAATACCGCAACACCTGGGACAGCAACCCCGCAGCCACTGCAAATATTCTCGTTGCCCATGCCCGAGCAGCGTACCGGCTGACACAGGAGAAGAAATTCGGCGCATACACCATTGTGGATATTCCTCCCGCCTATTTTTCCCCAAAAAGTCACAATGAACTTCTTGCAGAATTTCTCTAAGGAAGCACGGTGAAAAATACAACAATTGGGCAAAATAATCTCCCCGTGAAGGCCCTGCAGGAATGCATCAATCGGGAAACCACCCCTTTTTACCTCTACGACCAAAGAATAATCCGTCAGCGATGCCGCATGCTCATGGCTATGCCCAATGCCTTTGGCATAGCCCCCCGGTATGCCATGAAAGCAAACTCAAGCCGTGCCCTTTTGCAGGACATTTATGCCGCCGGACTGGGAATTGACGCCAGTTCTTTCAACGAAGTACGCCGTGCGCTCCTTGCGGGTATTCCCGCGGAAAAAATACTGCTCACAACACAGGAAGCTCCCGTGGGCAACGCCCTTTCCGCCCTGGCAGAACACATTGAAGCGGGACTGCGTTATAATATCTGCTCCCTGAGGCAGTTGGAAAATATTGCCTCCCGTATCTCAGCAGAAAAACGGCGGTTTTCCATTCGGATACACCCCGGTGTGGGAACGGGAGAATCGGCAAGCCGCAACACGGGGGATAAATACTCCTGTTTTGGTGTGCATCTCAGCGATGTTCCCGCCCTTTTAAAACGGGCGGAGGAACTGGAAGTAATTTTTGACCAGGTCCATGTCCATATCGGCTCCGGTGGTGATCCCGCCGTATGGGAGGAAAATATCGACCGTGAGCTGGGCTTTATTGAAGAATATTTTCCCCGGGCAAAACGGGTCAATTTCGGCGGTGGATTTAAAGAATCCCGCATGCCCGGTGAGGCAGCCGCCGATGTGCAGAAGCTGGGACACCGGGCAAAGGAAAAAGTGGAAAGGTTTTACCACAAAACCGGCCGCAAACTTATTATGGAGGTGGAACCGGGTAATTTTATCGTCACCAACAGCGGATATCTTATCACCCGGGTATCGGATATTAAGCAGACCGGTCCGGACGGTTTTACCTTTATACTCCTCGATGGCGGTATGGAAGTAAACCTGCGCCCCCTTCTCTACGGATCACGGCATCCCTTTTATATCATTGGAAAAAAGGGGGAAGTTCTGTTTGATGAATTTTATCCTCCAGCCGACACCACCGCCATGGAAGAACTGATTGTGGTGGGTCGCTGCTGTGAAAGCGGTGATTCCTACACCCTGGACGAAACCCATACCATTGTTCCGCGAAAACTGGTGCGTCCCGCAGTGGGAGACTATCTTGTTGTCGGCGGTGTGGGGGCATATTGTTCCAGCATGAGCCCCTTTAACTATAATTCCCATGAGCAGATTGCGGAATATCTTCTTACAGAAGAGGAGGAATGCCCCTGTATCCGCACCCGTCAGAGTCTGGCCCAGATAGTGCAGAATGAACATTCCCTCTAAGCCTCCCCCTGGTGAAATACCCGGCGGGTGAGGCGGTGGTTAAAAGACTCACCGGGAATACCACAATTCTGCAAAAGATCCCTGCAAACCATGGGAATGACGAATAAAAGGTCGCGGTGCTGCACCTGCTGAATGAAGGAGTAGATACCCTCAGTGTACGCGACCAAAGCCCGAAAGGAGACAGAGGAAAGTATCGCCGATATTTTCGTGCCATACATTTCTCCATATTGTATATTTCCTCTACCAAATAACCACTGACAACGACGACATGTATGAAAACCGCTTCCATACTCTGTATGTTTTTGGGATATCTTTGTGCTCACCCCCATGTCTGGGTTGAAGTGTCCGCCGGGCTGACCGCCCATTCTGACACAGACAGCCTATCCATAGTATGGAAATATGATGAGATGTTTTCTCTTATGCTCTCAGAGGATTTCGACACCGACAAAAACGGCGTTTTATCCACCGAAGAAAGGGCTAATCTGCGGGATCTGGTATTTGAAAACCTGAAGAATGTCAATTTCTATATGAATATTCATCGCAACAATGCTCCCTATACAATCATTCCCGAATTTACTCCCCGCCTTGAAGGAGGGATACTTTATTTTGTATTCACCTTTCCCCTCCCCCATGACACAGAAACAGTGCGGATACGCGTCATTGACGAGGAATTTTATCATTCCATGGAGTGGAGTGAAACACCCCTTAAGATACGTGCGGGGAACGACCGATCCATAACCTATGATACGGAAATGACCGAGGTGGAATGGT
The DNA here is from genome assembly GCA_051745755.1 of Fibrobacterota bacterium. Taxonomy (GTDB): domain Bacteria; phylum Fibrobacterota; class Chitinivibrionia; order Chitinivibrionales; family Chitinivibrionaceae; genus Chitinivibrio. The sequence continues at coordinate 10,779 of JBNJEI010000032.1, read as the reverse complement.
TCCATACCATGGTCCCCGTAACGGAGCTGGTTATTAGCTGTGAATAAGATGTATTATCTATTGATATTTTTCATAACCGCTGCGGCAGGGGCAAACATCTACTCCCCGAAACCCACGGAGGATTCAGTTGTTCAAAAAGCCCACACTCCCAACAAAACAATTGAGGATACCGCTCCTGAAAGCATCCGGGGTATTCCCGGAGCCCGTTTGCTGGGAAATCTGCGGGGAAACCTATTGACGCGTCAGCGGAAACTCCAGGCACGTATTTCAGGCTCTTTCAGAGAGATGGAGAAAAATCAATCGCGGCATCTCTATTTTTCCGTTTTTGTACTGGCCTTTCTCTTCGGTTTTTTCCACTCCCTGGGACCGGGGCATGGAAAAATGGTACTTGGTGCCTATTTTCTCAGCAATGGAGCCCGGGTCATTCAGGGTCTGTTTGCGGGAACTCTGACCGCGGCAGTCCATGTAGCTTCTGCGGTAACCATTGTTTTATTTGGATATTACAGTATCGCCGGTTCACTTTTGGCCACCACGCAGAATGCGGAAACAATTCTGCAGGCTGTAACTGCCCGTGCCATCATTCTTCTGGGGCTTACAATGCTGGCGGTACGTCTGTACTCCCGTGTAAAAAACAACAGAATGCAGACAAAGGCCTGCGCAGAGTCGCCGCGCAGTGTCTATATTCTTTCGGTTTTCACCGGTCTTGTTCCCTGCCCGGGCGTAATTTTCATTTTGCTTTTTTCCATTAATCTCAGCCTGGTATCCCTTGGAGTTTTCGCTGTCAGCGGCGTTTTTGCAGGAATGGCACTGGGAATATCAACGATTTCCATGGGAATAATCTTCTCCCGGAGTTTTCTTACATCCCGCCGCACTGAATTTTTTGGCCACCGGGTGCTGAAAAACACCTTCTCCTTTCTCGGCATTTTTACTATTATCCTTTCGGGCATACTTCTTTTGTAATCCACAGATTACCCCTCCCACAGCTCAGCGCAATCAGAGACAGTGGTTTTACGTTTTAAATCATCGCATTGGATCCAAAAATACACAGATAGAGGCAAACTATCATATCAGGATTTGTATATAGCTTGTTACCTTCTCATCATTCAAAAACTATAAAACGATTATTGCCATGAGAAACAATTGAACAAAAAAACAGGGAAAGTGGGGACAGTGTTTTCTGATATTTTTTCATACAAATCAGTTCAGATCAGATTTTTCAATCTCAGCTTATACTATATCAAATTTAGAATGCCATATTTACCTCTCACTCGTTTTTTTATACTGGAGATTGTATGAAGTTCAAGGATATTGTGCAAAACTTTCCAACAAAGACAGACAAAAAAAGAGTTGCCAGCGCATACGTAATTGATTATCGAAATCTCAATGACGAAGAACTGGGTCAGGCTATTATCAAAACGGCACCGCAATATTATAATGAGGGAAATGTAAAAAACACATTAACAACTCTTCTGTATCATCAGGATCGGAATATTCGCATTCTGCATTTAATAGTGCTTCGTACAATATTATTGAATCAGGACGATTTTATGATGCCGCAACAGGATACAGACCAGGCACTGATAGACTATGAACAGGAGATAGTCAAATTATCAAATGAAGACCTGAACTATAAAAACAAATCGAAAGATAATAATATTGAATTGTTTCGTTTTGTATTGGAAGTCGCCTGGGACAGAAATGACGACATCTCGCCGGATGAAAAGAACCTGATAGAAAAGTTGAGATATAAATTAAAGATAACAGAAATGGAATACCGGATACTGGAAGCAAAACTGGGATTTTTTCCCAAGAAAAAAAACGAGATACATCTGCGTGAAGATATAAAGGAATGTCGAATCGAATTACAGAACCAGGGGCTTTTACTCAGCTTTCGATCCAATGATAAGATTGATTACGATGTAATTCCGGAGGAAATTGTCTTAACCCTTCGTAAAATTTGGAATATTGAGATTAAATCCCATGGATATAAAGAACTCATTACCAATAAAGCTATCAGGAACAAGCAGTTTTACCAAAAAGTACTAAAAGATGCTGATATTTATTATGATAAGTACGCTAATATGGACCAACTGCAGGAATTAATCATCAGCCATATCCCTCCATCAATACTTCTTGGTGGATACAGCGCCAGGGATGGACTGGACGTGGCGAACCTCTCCAAATGGTGTAAGGAGTTATCTCTGTCGGGCTCAGGTCAGAAAAAAGAGCTCATTGACAGAATAATCAATTATTATGATCAGGTTAAAGACAGTCCTCTACAGGATGATATCACTGATCCAAGAGAGATTTATTATACGTATTTCAGAGAGTTGGCATACAGAGATCTGAATGAACTGAGAAAGCAGAATGTAATAGATAAAGACCTGGATTGTGAACGTAATTTTGAAAAAGGCACGTATTATATCTTTGAGAAAAAGCTCGGACACCGACCTCTTCAGTTAACCGGCACAGAACATCCGGACGGTATTTTGCCATATAAAGATAAATTGATTTTATGGGATAACAAATCAAAGGAATCCCCGGTTAATTTAAAAGATCACATCTCACAGTTTAATCGATACATACAGGCATCTTCAAAACCGGTAGCTATTTTTTTGGTTATAGGCCCCGAATTTACACAGGAATCGGAAAAAGAGGCAAGGCTTTATCAGATTAAAAATGATGTACAGATTGCACTGTTGCAGGCAGATGATCTTTTGGATATTGCCAAAGAATTTTCCGACAAAGATAATGAAGACCCATTTCCCCTGGCAAATTTTATTCAGACAGGCATTATTGACAAAGACAGCATTGTGTTTTGAATCAGGGGTGGGGTGAGCTTATCCCGGAGTTTGCAGTTTTCCAGGTCATACCGGTAAAAAACAGAGAACAGGCACAGACGTGCCGAACCTTTCATTTTTCCCACTGAGGCAAACAATACTTCTCCCCCACAGCTCAGCGCAATCAGGAACAGTGGTTTTACTCAGCAAAGAGCCTGTTTTTCCCCTCAGAAACCACCAATCGCTGAAAGTCAGTGCGGAGAAAAAATTATCGTTCGGGCCCGGGTAATCACTTATATTTCAGTAAAGCGAATACACCAGTATCAAGAGAGGTTTCATGGCTCAGGAAGAAAAAGTCATAATCGTCGGATCCGGTCCTGCCGGACTCACCGCAGCCATTTATGCAGCACGCTCAAATCTCAAACCCCTTCTCTTTGAAGGGTTTATGGCAGGAGGAATGCCGGGCGGCCAACTTATGGAAACCAACGATGTGGAAAATTTTCCCGGCTATCCCGACCCCGTCAACGGACAGGCCCTTATGGCGGACATCAAAAAACAGGCAGAAAATGCGGGAACCCGCTTTATTATGGAAGATATCGATACTATCCGAAAAGAAAAGGACACCTTCATTCTCACCTCCATGAATGATGAAGAGTACTCCGCTCAGGCCGTTATCGTTGCCACAGGAGCACGAGCACGGCGTCTCCCCCTGGAATCGGAAAAGAAATTCTGGGGCCGGGGCATTTCCGCCTGTGCAGTCTGCGACGGTGCCCTGCCCATGTTTCGAAACAAGCCCATTGCCGTGGTCGGCGGTGGCGAAGCTGCCATTGAAGAAGCCATCCATCTGACTCAGTTTGCCTCCCGCGTCTACATAATTCATCGCCGTGATGAATTGCGCGCAACGGCAGTTATGGAAAAACGCGTTTTTTCCAATGATAATATCGAGGTGCTCTGGAATAAGGTTGTTGAGGAGTTTCAGGGAGAGGACACTCTTGAGACAATTGTTCTGAAGGATACTCAGACAGGTGAACTCTCAAATCTTTCTGTGGGAGGATGCTTTGAAGCAATCGGCCATATTCCCAATACCAAATTTCTCAGGGATCTTGCTCCCCTTGATGAGCAGGGCTATCTGACGACACTGGGAAAAACAACAATAACTGAGGTGGAAGGACTTTTTGCCGCCGGCGATGTACAGGATACAGTATATAAGCAGGCCATAACATCCGCCGGGACAGGCTGTATGGCCGCCATGGATGCTGAGAAATATATCGGCGAAAAATTCGGCGACTGAGATGTTACGCAGGAACCTGATATACGTCCTTTGATGCGGGCTGTGCTATCAGGTTTCTCTGAATACCAATCATTGTCTTCCTCTGGAGAAGCAAATAGACAATCAGGAGTACGAAATTACACAGGATGCAGTAAAAATACTATATTTGGATATACATTTTTTAGGAGTAACCATGTCAAAAATAGATATTTGGGATAAGAGAAATTCAATAATTGCAGATCCGTCCCTTGCCCAATGGGGCAGAAAAGAAATAGAAATAGCCGAAGAGGAAATGCCCGGGCTGATATCTGCACGGCAAAAATACGGCTCAGAAAAGCCCCTGAAGGGCGTTCGCATCACAGGCTCTCTCCATATGACCATACAAACAGCAGTGCTTATTGAAACCCTGCAAACCCTGGGTGCCGAGGTGCGCTGGGCTTCATGCAATATTTTTTCCACCCAGGACCAGGCCGCGGCGGCCATAGCAGAAGAAGGAACAACGGTGTTTGCCTGGAAGGGAGAAACCCTAGAAGAGTATTGGCGATGCACCTTTCAGGCTCTGCGCTTTGGCGACAATCTCGGTCCGCAGCTTATTGTTGATGACGGCGGTGACGCTACCCTGCTGATCCATAAAGGATATGAGCTGGAAAACGGATCACAATGGGTCCATGAAGCGGCGGAAACCCAGGAAGAGGCTGTGGTGAAACAACTCCTTCATGATATCCACAAAAAAAAGCCGGATTTCTGGCATGCCGTGGTTAAGGACATGAAGGGTGTTTCAGAAGAAACCACCACGGGGGTTCACCGCCTGTACCAGATGATGAAGAACGGCTCTCTGCTTTTCCCCGCCATCAATGTAAATGACTCCGTAACAAAATCTAAATTTGACAATCTGTACGGCTGTCGCGAATCTCTGGCAGACGGTATAAAACGAGCAACAGATGTAATGATTGCCGGAAAAGTGGCTCTTATCTGCGGCTATGGTGATGTGGGGAAAGGTTGCGCCCAGTCAATGCGCGGCTTCGGTGCCCGGGTAATAATAACCGAAATCGATCCCATCTGTGCGCTCCAGGCAACCATGGAGGGTTTTGAGGTTAAAACCGTGGAGGAAGCCCTCCCGGAAGCGGATATATACGTTACCACCACGGGTAATAAGGATATTATACGCACGGAGCATATGTCACGTATGAAAGATCAGGCCATTGTCTGTAATATCGGCCATTTTGACAACGAAATTCAGGTGGATAAACTCAATGCCATGGAGGATGTTGAGAAAATTAATATAAAACCACAGGTTGACAAGTATGTCTTTCCCGGAGGAAATGCCATATACCTTCTTGCTGAAGGCCGACTGGTGAATCTCGGATGCGCCACGGGCCACCCCTCCTTTGTGATGTCCAACAGTTTCACAAACCAGATTCTTGCCCAGATAGACCTGTGGAATAATCGGGATGTGTATGAAAACAAGGTGTATCGTATTTCCAAAGAGCTTGATGAAGAAGTGGCACGCCTCCATCTGAACAAGCTTGGGGCTCAGCTGACGAAGCTGACACCGGAACAGGCAGAATACATTGGTGTTCCCCTGGAAGGGCCGTATAAGCCGGAGCACTATCGTTACTAAGGCACCTAAGGAGACCGTTCATTTTTTGCGAAGGATACATGGGAAAATATGGAAAAGAAGTACACTCGTCTCTGTGATAGTCTGACGGCACTGTTTATTGTCTGTGCCGTCTTCTTTCTTTTCTATTCAAGGGAGAACCGGTCTCCCCTTATACCTCTTGCCAAGGAGGATATTGAAATTTTTGCCTATGCTGATTCCGGCAGCAGCAGCAGCAGTTTTAACCTCCGGGATGAGCAGCTCAGCATGTATTATACCCTGCATCCGGAGGCCCGGTATCCCTATGCAGGAATCAGCTTTGAACGCCACGATGGCTTCTTTGATTTTTCTGAATATGACTCCGTTTATATCAGTATTGACACCACCAACATATCGGCTTTCACCTTCTCCATGGATATTGCCTTTGCGCAATCAGACTTGGATTCACCGCTCCCACCGCACCTTCGTATCGATAAAATTGTACAAACCGATCCCGAAATTCAGCACTATGCCTTTGCTCTTGATGAAATGAAAACCCCGGACTGGTGGTTCTCCAATCACAATATGTATTCAGAAGATATTGCTGACAAAAGAGATTTGTCCCGGGTGGACGTGATTAATATTGGGCATTATCGTGAAAACAAATTCAACCGGGAATATTTCCTTACGGTTTCCGCCATTTACTTTGCGGGAACCCATCGGTTTCCCGCTGTTTTTTCCATTATCTGCATTGTGGCAGCCGTACTCCTTGCAGCCTTCCGGCTTCTGCTGAGCAGTTCAGCCCTTCCGGACAAACGCCCCTTTAAGAAAATCAACCTTACAAATCATGAAGACGAAGAGCACGAGCGACTTATTGCATATATCGGCAAAAATTACGATAATCCCGAATTGTCCGTTGAGCTGGTGTCGGAAAATACGGGCCTAAGCCGCATACAGATTCCTGAGCTGCTCAAGAAGCATCATGCCACCCTTTTTCGGAATTATGTAAACAGCATACGGGTTGAAGAAGCAAAGCGCCTTCTGCGTGAAACCGATCGCCAGATTACAGAAATTGCCCTTGCCGTGGGATATAAATATCCTTCAACCTTCAACAGGATTTTTAAAGGGTTTTGTAATATTTCCCCCATGGAATACAGAAAAAGAAACAGGTAACCCATGAAATTTACCCGCCATGCGGTTATAAAAAAGCCCCTGATACTCACCCTTGTTATCCTTGTTGCTGCAGGGATCTCAATCCTTTTGTATAATATGAGCCGCGAAGACAGCGCTGAGGAGATTATTGCCCGGGCAGAATCACTCATTCAATTAGCGGAAGAACACCGTCAGGAAGATTATGCCCAGACGCTTAGATATTATAACCAAGCCATACAGAAGCTTGAAACCCTTATGGAGGAAACCCATTCGTCAACTCAGGCTGTTGAGGACCTCAGATCAGGTGAGCGAACCCTGAAAAATCACACCGTTGAAGAACTTCGCCAAAAGGTTCTTCCCGCCATACAACGCCGGGCGGAAGCAGAAGAAAATCTTTTCTCCCTGATATCCCTCATTGCCGATAACACTCAGGACGCCTACTACCAAAGCCTTATATATATGCTCAGTGGCCAGGCCAGCCTGCACCGTAATGACTCGGCACAGGCTCAAAAAAACCTGCGCAGGGCTCTGTCTCTGATTGATACCCTTACACCGGCATACCTCAAAATCGATATCCTGACGTCACTGGCTGTCTCTTCCAATTCCCATTCCGCCAGTATGGATATTCTGGAACGGGCGGTTCACACCCTGTCATTTATGCAGGATACCCCCTTAAAACAGCGATTGCGTCTATCCATTATCAGTGCCTATGCGGCTATAGGGGAATTTGAAACCGCACGGGAATTGATTCCCGCCATCAGCGATTCCTATATTCACGAATGTGCCTATCTTGAACTGGTACGCCACAAAAGTCCCCGCTATACAGATATCAACCGGGCCATAGAACTTACAGAAAAAATCATTGAATATCCCCTGCTGAGATACAAAAGCTATGGAGAGATAGTCATGAAACTTATGGAGGACAACAAAGTCGAGCAGGCACGAAACCTTCACGACATTGCAGAAAAAAACTATCTCCCGGAAATCTCAAAAACAGCTTCAAAAGCCTATGCACATATTGATAATGGGAAGATCCGTGCACATATGCCCAACACCTCAGTTTCCTTTGATCAGGCACAAAGCCTTATACACAGCATTGATGATATTCATACCCGTATTGATCTGCTGATTTACCTGGGTAGCACCCTTTCCGATATCAATGAAACATCGCACGCAACCATGGTTCTCCAAACGGCACGGGATCTTATTCAGGAATTGGGGAATTCACGCAAATCATATGAGAAAACTGCAGATCTGGCCCGTGCCTACGGTGCAGCGGAGAATTTTACCGACGCCTTTTCACTGGCCCTTGAAATAGATGATGAACTGCTGCGAAACAGAGCCATCACGGAAATAGCTCTGCAGCATATTACGGCGGATAGTGATATTTCCCCCAGGCTTTCAGCCATTCTGAATCAAATCATCAACACAATCTAAGGATCTCTTCTTTTTTTCCTGCAGTGCTGTGTACAATACACAGACGTATGGATTCGTGAGTAATTCTGCGGATGAAAATGTTCATCTCCCCATCCGAAAGATGCACAGGGACTACAGTATCGAATCTTCCCGGTATTGGGTTGGGTCCTCTCTCTGTATACACACCTACCCCCTCCTTTCAGCGAATGGTACATTTTCTTTCACTGTAAAACCCTGAGAGCATAACAAATAAAAGGCAAATGACGGGTTATTGCATCTTCAATATCTGGATAATTTCGCTCCCATACTGCCGGTTTGGAAAGAAACTGCTGATACACTTTTTTTAACCGGGAAAAAAGTACAGGTAACACAGGTCAGTAAAAAACCGCCGCCATATTGTCACAGGTGTCGTGCAACGCCGCGGAGGTACCGCAGTGGCAGAAACATTTTTCGTACCTCTGAAGAAACGGATGGCATATCACATGAAATGAGCACGGGAGGGATGTGCAGCGGAATCTGTTTTGGTAAAACATCATACTATACGATTTTGGGACTCAATCGATCTGTCATTTTTGGCCGATTGCCCTCTTTCGATATACTATTGAAATTGAATTACAGAGAGTATTTTGAAAGTCTGATATCCGGAAAATCAGAAGACTGCCCAGTGCAGGTGGAGCGTAATAGAGTTCCGATGATTTGTGGGTAATCTTGACTACCGCATGTCACCGGTATCTCAGAAGGCCATTTACACTCCAGGATATACCATTATCATCCCAACGCATCTCCTCTCACGAAGGCGGGGCTTACTGGCTCCAAAATACACCGCACACCCGTGCGGACCATTTCCGAGAGCTTGAAAAGTACGGTGCGCATTGGTGCGGGCAATTTCCGACGACCTGGGAGCCTACTGCGCACTGTTGCAGATCATTTCCGAAGCTTTGGGAGCCCACTGCGCACTGTTGCAGGTCATTTCCGACGATCTGGGAGCCTACTGCGCACTGTTGCAGGTCATTTCCGAAGCCTTGGGAGTCCACTGCGCACTGTTGCAGGTCATTTCCAACGACCTGGGAGTCCACTGCGCACTGTTGCAGGTCATTTCCAACGACCTGGGAGCCTACTGCGAACAATTTTATACCGGGAAAATACTCCAAAAAAGGCCGGTCACCCCTACTGCCGAATCCTCCCATGGCCACAGCGCTCCCGGGAAGTAATCTTTTTTTTTAACAAAAATTCCCGTGAGGCCGTGGAATTGTATATCTTAAAATAAGGGAGCGTCTGCGATGTCTCCATACAGGCGGGGCGCCGCTGTTACTGGAAGTGCAGAGGTGTGACGGGAGTATAATTCTCAAAAAGACGCATATTCATGGGGAGTAACGCAGTGTACAGACAGCCTATTTCATTCGGGAGATATCATATACGGCACGAAAGTGTCATCATAAGTGTATTTACAACGAAAGGACGTATCTATGAAAACAGTACCGTCTCTCTCGGTGTCACGTTTGAACGCGGGAGAACTCAACCAGACAACCTCAGCCCTCACATCGATTCTGGCGCCGGTGCGCTCAGACCTCTTTGTGGACCGTCAGCTGCAGGCCATTGAAGAAGCAGATCAGATTCTTGCCCAAGTGGAGAGTACGCCCCGCGGCAGTGAACTGACCGAAGAGATTAACCGGATCGATGGGAGTATCGACGAACTTCTGCCCATGATTGAGAGCGATCTGGAGCTCAGTGTTGCCAAGGCGGAATTCTTTCCCCAGCAGGCTGATGCCGCAGAGGTTCTCCTCAATCTTTTTGAACTGCGCAATCGCAAAGATCTTATCCACGGCGGGTATGCCGACCAGGGGCATCAGATACGCCGCCTCCTTGCAGACCTCTTTGCCCCTGAAAACGAAGCACACCGCACAGCATCCGGGGCTGAACCTCTCCTGAATCGCCTGAAGAAGGAGTTTGAACATCTGCAGGATCTGCTTGAAGCACGGCGCAATGAAGATGAGCTTCCCTCAACGCAGCGAAGACAGCGGCGGATTCTCCGCAGTCGCCTGCAGTTTCTCATTCCCTATGTGGAAGCAAACATTATGGACGGAACCGAGGGCTTTGCGGAGGTTCATGTTCCCCTGAGTGATCTTTTTACCGATGTTATGAGCCAGTATCGGGCGCGCCGAACCCGGCGTGAGAATGCCGACAACTGAGCATATGGCCGGCAGCCCTGTGCTGCCGGTTTTTTGGGTGTTTCTGTGAGAATGCACGAAAGGTCCTTAGAGATAGAAATCAAATGTATCCAGCGACAGTTACTTTTGAGGTCTAACGACAGTTGGAATTGAGTATAAAATAATATCGGTTTTTCGATGTTAGTCGTTCTTTCCGGGAGTTCCGGTTCGGCTGAACCACACTGTCCGTACATTCCAGTACTTCGCTGTGCTCCGTACCGCTTCGCCACACGCCTTTGACTCTTATCCAGCCCAGAAAAACCACCTAATATTTGGGTGAATAGTGTGTACTGATCATTCCATAAAACGGAATATTTTTCGTATAGGTGAATTATTTCCTCTCTTATGAAAATATTTTTCTATATTTATAATAATTAC
>JBNJEI010000031.1:0-30090 GCA_051745755.1 Fibrobacterota bacterium | reverse complement strand
CCGAAGATTTCTTCCCGGATATCCAAGCTGACGACGTACAGTCTTGCGACGGACTGCAGCTGACTGGTTTCGTTTTCGTGCTGCAGACAGGTACTCTTTTCGGGCTTTTTTCCGATATGTTTGCGGTTTCTCTTCATTACGGGGTTATGATTTTCATAGAGTATCGATGACACCTTAACTGATCTCACGGGCTTCAGATCAAACGATGTATCCGTAGTATATCGGATGTCGTCAGAGGAATCATCCTCTTTCGGTGGTCCATCTTTTTTTACAAGATGCTGTGTAACAATATGTTCATTGATCTCTGCAAGCATATCTGCGCTGATCCGTTTCCGAAAATGTGTCATACTGGAAGCGTCAAAAGGAAGTTCTTCACGGAAAGAAGAGTACCCTAAAAAGTACTGAACATAGGGGTTTTGAAAAATGTAATCGACAGTTGCACCATCGGACATATTCATACGCTCTTTAACGAACAGTGAGCCTAAGTCCACACGAAAAGAAGGGCTGGCGCTCCTGTCTTGGATGGAAACTGAGAAGCGCATTTTTCTTCAAACTCATCCCAAGGGTATCAGGCTCTCAAGCCTGACCCACTGATTGGAGCTTCTGAGCTGACCTCCAAAGGGAAGAAAAAAAGATTCTATTCGGAGCTGAGGATCATTCTATTTTAAGTGTTTCGTATACATATCTGCAAGGTTTCTGCTGGAATTATCGGCATAACTATTGCAGAAAACACTTTTTTCTACTCTCCAGTGTCAGTTTGTAAAGGCAACTCTGTGTTTTTCAGCGAGCATTAATTAATTACGCTCGTTCCTCCCTGCGCTCAATATCTCAAAGGCGGCATATTCTTTGGAAACGTTTATATGGGATACACATTCATTGTGCGTGGATGATACAATATGTATTGAGGTATTCTGCGAATCCAATCCCCGGGCGATGGTATTTAAAACTGCCATATCAGCATTCTTTGCCGCCATTTTTTTGCGAACCCGGTTCATATCTTCGGTGTTTTCAAGAGAGAATGTAATCAGAACCGTATGAGGATCTTTTTTTCTGCCCACATAGGCTGCGATATCTGTATTCTGCTGAAGTTTTAACACCGGATCCTTCTCACCATCTCTTCGGGACATTTTTGTTGAGGCCCTGTTCTGAACGGAGAAATCACCTACTGCCGCAGCCATAATGCACACATCCTGCTGTTCGAGGTTTTTGTCAACGGCAGTGAGCATATCCGCTGCGGATGTGACAGGCAGAACGCGACATCCCGCCGGCGGTTTTTCCCGTGCAGGTCCTGTTATAAAGGTAACCTCAGCCCCCAGAAGAAGAGCTGCCCGCGCCAATGCAGCCCCCATTTTTCCGCTGGATCGATTTGTAATATATCGAACCGGATCTATAAATTCCTGCGTAGGCCCCGAAGTAATGAGTATTCTTTTTCCGGAGAGAAAAGGCGTCTTAACACAGTGGGAAAACTGCAGATATGAAATAATCTCCTCAGGCTCTATCATCCTGCCCGCCCCCGTATCTCCACATGCAAGCTCCCCTGATCCAACGGGCAGCACACAATACCCATGATGCTGCAGGAGGGCAAGATTATTCCTGACACCGGGATTACTCCACATAGCGGAGTTCATAGCCGGGGCGATCAAAAAAGGGCCCTTATGGGCAAGGGCAAGGGTGGTTAGGAGGTTGTCGCCCAAAAAACAGGCAAGCTTACCAATGGTATTTGCCGTAGCAGGCGCAATAAGGAAAACATCCGCCCAGTCACGGAGTGCAATATGTCCCATATCGTAGTCACGGGAAACAATATCGGTATATACCGGATTGTGTGAAAGGGTCCTGATGGTATCCAAAGAAACCAGGCGGGTTGCCGTTTCTGTCATCACCACCTTCACCTCACATCCCGACCGGATAAGAAGGCGGATAAGGACTGGAATTTTGTACGCCGCAATACCGCCGGTAACACCGATAAGTACGTTTTGAGGACCCGCCCCCATTACTACTCCTCGTATTCTTCGTTCTTCTCCACTTCCACTACCTTACCTTCGTAGAGGCGGCGGATTGCCACTGTCTCCGGCTTCTCACCGTTAAGATCATCAATACCGAGATTCTGTTGCTCCCGCAAAAAACGTGCTTCCTTCGCAGCCATAACAACAGCCTTGTATCGACTGATTCCCCGCTCTTTTTCAAACTTATCAAGATTCATTTCAAGTCGTGCATCATTGGCCATACAATCCTCCAGGATTTTTTATACTATATTTAGAGACTGTTCCCGAATAATTTCCACCTGCTCCTTCAGATCAACAACGACCTGGGCAATAACAGCGTCATTTGCCTTGGAACCTATGGTATTTACTTCACGATTCATTTCCTGCAAAAGAAAATTAATTTTCTTTCCGATCTCCTGTGTACTTTCAAGGAGATCATTCATTGATTCACGGTGAGAATCAAGGCGTGTCAATTCTTCAGATATATCAAGCTTTGATGCCATAAGAGCTACCTCTGTATAATACCGCTCTTCATCAAGACCTTCTTTTTCAAGCTCAGAAAACATCGCGCTCATTTTCTCTTTGTATTCCCTGCTTCTATGAGGTACACGCGTTTTTATTTTGCCCAGTCCGGCATCTATTTCATCCATATTCTTCTTCAGCTGAGCAACAAGATACTTACCTTCCCTGCGCCTGTCTTCCAGAAGGGAATCCAGGGCTGCATCCAAAACACACCGCAAATCCTCCCATAATTCGGTGTCATCAGCCGCAAAAACATCATCCTGCAGAATATCCCGAAAAAAGGGAGATAAATGTGCAATATCCACTCCACCCTCAAGGTGAAAGCGGTCTTTAATCTCCTGCAGGGCTGCAACATATTTCCCCGTCAATACGGTATCACAGGTTATGTTTTTGGTTGCTGCAGGTGTTTCATGGTGTACAAATACCGAAACAGCGCCGCGTTTAAGCCGTTCGGAAATATGACTGCGAACCTTCAGCTCCAGATTGTTGAATAACCGCGGTGCATTAAACTGCACGTTCATATACCGGTGATTAACACTCTTTACTTCAATTTTATAGGCACCCGTATTACGTTCCTGCTCACAACTGCCGAAACCGGTCATACTTTCAATAGCCATTGGTCTATTTCTCCTATCCGACCGAAACGGGTTCCCGCTCCGGACCTTTTGTTTCCCGCACCTTTTGATACAAATGCTCCAGAAGAGCAGGTATACCTTCACCGGTAACGGAGGAAATCCTGTACCAGTCTTGGGGAACAGAGCATTGTGGTTCAAATTCTGTATCTGCTTTTGATGCAACAAATACTCGCGGTTTTTCAAGCAACAGAGGACTGTATTCTCCTAGCTCCCGAAGAACCGTATCAGCTTCTTTCTGCAGATCTTCCACACCGACATCAACCAGGATAGCCAGAACCAGGGTTCGTTCAATATGTTTGAGAAACTGCAGCCCCAGTCCTTTTCCGTTATGGGCACCCTGAATAATACCGGGAATATCAGCTATGGTAAATGACTGCATTCGGCGGGGTAACGAAACAACCCCCAATTGGGGCTGAAGCGTGGTAAAGGGATAATCGGCAATTTTGGGATGGGCATGTGAAACAGAGGAGAGAAAGGTTGATTTACCGGCATTGGGCTTACCCACAAGCCCCACATCCGCCATAACCTTCAACTGCAGTTTCAGCACCCGTTGCTCCCCCGCCTTTCCATATTGTGCAAAATCGGGATCAGGATTATTCCGCGATCGCAGGGCGCCGTTTCCCAGCCCTCCGCGTCCACCACAGGCAACACAGAAGGATTCTCCCTCATAGGTAAAATCATGAATTATCTCATTGGTTTCCGCATCGGAAACGATAAGTCCCAGGGGGACATTAATCACGGTGTCCTCACCGTTTTTGCCGTGTTTATTCTTGCTTTGCGCATGATCCCCCCGCTTTCCGCGGAGGATATGCTGAATTGACAGATCCTGGAGGGTTTCCACCCGTTTTGACGCGCAGAAATAAATACTGCCGCCATGACCGCCGTTTCCGCCGTCGGGCTTACCTTTGGGTTTGTATTTCTCCTTCGCATAGGAAAAGCACCCCCGTCCGCCGTCGCCGGCCCGGACCGTAACAGTAGCTTCATCTATAAACATCGATTCTCTCACATAATTAAGACGAGTACAACAGACTGTATCCTTGTCCTCAGGAGCAGTACACAGCATCGTGCTGAAATTCTGCACCGTATTTCCGGAAATTCCAGAAAAATTGTTAACA
This sequence comes from Fibrobacterota bacterium, assembly GCA_051745755.1. GTDB lineage: Bacteria > Fibrobacterota > Chitinivibrionia > Chitinivibrionales > Chitinivibrionaceae > Chitinivibrio. Next base: position 25,836 of record JBNJEI010000031.1, on the reverse strand, counting down.
AAAATATATTATGGGAGCAGTAACTGCATATCCTCCATAGGTGAACTGCGCAAAAAATCATGGGTGGGGCCTGTACCGATACAGACAATTGCAGTCAACCGGAGGTAGATACGCAGATTTATTCTGCAACCCTGACGAATACTGAAAGCACCGTTTTTTCTTCCCCCATCGGAGAAACACAAGAACGAATCATTTTTCCTGTTGAAAAAAAAGCCTGTTGCAGTTGTGTACAATCTCTCGGTGCAGCTCTTTCTCTGAACAGTTTTTCAATTCTGCTCCCCGAGCCAGGCAGTTGTATATCAATTGCCCGCGGCAACACTGCTCATCTTCGGCATCAGATTCAAAAAGAATACGGTTCACCGGAGTGTGAATAAAGGCTTCCTTCTTTTTCCTGTATCCTTCTTTTCTCAGAAGTGATGTCCCATATGAGAAAAACACGGGGTCAGAAGAGGAAAAACTCTGCATGATTTCAACAGATCCGCTGTAATCATGCAGTATCATCCCCCTTTGAGGAATACCGTGTTGCTGGATAAGTTCAAAAAAAACATCCCAGCCTTTCTGCATATGCACCGTGAGTATGCGGTTATATTGTACTGCGAGAACGAGCTGTTTTTCAAAGACATCCCTCTGAAGCCTGCGGGGGTTCTTATTGCGGACATAATCAAGCCCGCACTCACCGACATGAATATCTGCAGATGAAACATAGGATTCCAGAGTATCAAACCACCCTCGCCCCCTTCGCTCAGTATCCCAGGGATGTATACCCGCCGAAAGAAAAACGCCGGGAATATCTGTATGCGGCATGCGGTCCCCAACCTCCTGAATGTCACAACAGAGAAGAGAGCAGTCAACAGGGGAATATGCCGAACCGAGACAATGACAATGAGCATCACAGATGGGATACATCACGTTACCCGTCAATAATCTGAATATTCTGCTGCAGGATATTACGGGGAGCAATATAATCTCCAAAGCAGGTATTTCCCCGTATCGACCAATGCGGAACAAGCTCCCTGAGCCCTTCAAGAATAAACCGGCGTCTGAACAGCGCCGGATGAGGTATGCTCAGACGCGGAGATTCCATACATACCCCTTCAAAAAGCAGAATATCGATATCTGCAACCCTGGGTTTTAAAGATCCTTTTTCGGTGCGCCCCAGTTTCTTTTCAAATCCCTCAACAAGATCAAGGAGATTACGGGGGGAGTCATAATAAAAGCCGGCCACAAGACAATTGAGGTAGGCCGAATGATCAGGTCCCACATCCACGGGCTCAGTTTCATACAGGCAGGATGAATACGAATAGGAAAGGACTTCCTCAAGTAAGGATTTCATACGGTGCATGTAATAATATCTGTCCCCCAGATTACTTCCAAGACTCAAAACAACCTTAGCCATAGAATTGAGCTCCATAAAAATAACTCTCCATAGTAAATTACACCCCGTATCTGCAAATAGTCAACAATCTATTGAGATGAGCTGCATAAATGTATATTCTCATTTTATCAACGGATGCTGACGACTATGAAACCCTTGGGAAATACTCCGTGGGGATATTTTCTTTCCCGTATATATATGAATTCCCTACGGCTGCACACAGCCTGGCACAAACATAAGAAAGGGTATACCCTTCCGGGTATTCCCGTAATAAGTATTGGAGGGATATCCGCCGGAGGCACCGGTAAGACCCCGCTGGTTTCACTTATTGCAGCGTATATTGAGCAGAAAGGATGTACACCGATTCTTTTAAGCCGGGGATACGGAAGAAAAACCAAAAAAACCCGTATCGTCAGCCCCGATGAAGCTGCAACCTGGCACTGTGTCGGAGACGAGCCGCTCATGCTTAAAAAACGGCACCCCGGGCTGTGGCTTTGCATTGGAGCAAACCGCAGAAAGGCAGCCATGAAGGTCCTGGAAAGAAATCCCCACCGTCCGGTTTTTATTATGGATGACGGGTTTCAGCACATCCGGCTCAACCGCGATCTTGACATTGTCACCCTGCCCGAGAATATTTTCAGTGACCACCTGATCCCCGCCGGAAGAATGCGTGAACCATTGGACTCACTTTCCCGTGCAGACATCATCTGTATTTTTGGTGACAAAACTGAAAAAACTGCACAGAAACTGAAGAAATCATTCCCTGCAAAAACCGTACTGCGCTTTACTTCTGAGGCAACAGAATGGGTTGCAGTACGGCAGGGCGAAAAACAGAAATTTCTTTTTGAAACAATGTCCCTTTTTTCCGGCATTGCCCGGCCGCACAGGTTTCTTAAAAGCGCAAAGAACAAATGTACCGGCATCACGGAACACAGAATATTTCCCGATCATCACCCCTACGGCAGAAAAGATTATATTTTGTTAAATTCCATGAATAATTCCCACGTGGGAACCACGGAAAAAGATTTTATTCGGTTAAATATAAAAAAATTGGATAAACGGAAAAAATTTTGGTATCTTACTACTGAAGTTATAAATGAAACAGATAACAATACATCTCTTTATGAGAAAATAGATAAAATTTTGTGAGGCTCCTATGAAACATCATGTATCAACATCCGATTTCGCCGTAAAAATCTGCATAGCAGTATTCTTTATACTTATCCTGATGCCGTGTGCTGCTTTTGCCCAACAGGAAAATGCGGTTGCCACGGTTCGCAGAAGTGCCCGGATTTACGAGGAGCTCAGCCCCGATTCCGAACACCTTGGTATCGCCCGACGGGGCAGCACCTATGATATTATTGCCGTTGGCAAGCAATGGGTTCAGATTGACACAGAGGAAGGCCCCGGCTGGATCGGTGCACGATTTGTTACCATTGGTGATGAGACGCCACATACTCTGAAAGAAGCAGGAAGCCCGCGTTTTTTCATATTTCTCGCTGCTGTCCTTGTGGCCGTTATTGCCGGTCTGATCGTATTTTTCAAGTTAAAAAAAGACGACGAGGAATTTGACTACGAATCCGTATGAAATATCTTTCCATTGACTACGGCATGCGGCGTATCGGAATTGCTGCATCAGATCCGCTTGGCATTATCGTTCGCCCTGTGTATACCATAGACAGAAAACATGAGGATACATTTTCTGTGCTGTCTTCCCTTATTTCTGAAGAAAAACCTGAAAAAATTATATTCGGACTTCCACTGGATTACAACAATGAAGAAACTCCCATGTGTGCCAGGGTGCGAAGGTTTGCACATCGAATGTATACCGAACTTTCACTTGATTCCATCCCCTTTGAATTTCACGACGAAGCATTAAGCTCTGTGAAAAGCCGCCCGGTTCTGCAGGCAAATTACTCCCGAAAAAAACGTAAAAACAAGAAAAACATTGATAAAATAGCGGCCTGTATTTTTCTTGAAGAATATCTGCGGGAATTATGATGCAGGGACTTTTTCTTGTCCCGACTCCCATCGGCAATCTTGAGGACATCACACTCAGGTCAATCCGTATTCTTTCGCAGTCCCGCTGTATACTTGCCGAAGACACGAGGGTTTCCGGAAAGCTCTTACACCACCTGAAAATCAGGACTCCGCTTAAATCATATCACGATCACAATAAAGAACGGGTTACCCAGAAATATATCGAAGAACTCAAAGAGGGAAATGCCGTTTCTCTCATAACCGATGCGGGGACTCCGGGGATTGCTGATCCGGCGTTTTTTATTGTTCGGGAGGCCCTCGCTCAGAATATTCCCGTAATACCCCTGCCTGGACCGACAGCCTTTGTTCCGGCACTGATATGCAGCGGACTGCCAACGGACAGATTTATTTTTGAAAACTTTCTGCCGCCCAAGTCATCAAAACGAAAGCGGTTTTTTCAATCCCTGAAGGATGAAAAAAGAACGGTGATCTTCTATGAAAGTCCTCACCGCATAGAGAAAGTCGTAAAAGAACTGGCAATGATACTACCCCATGCCTCTATTGCCATCGGTAGGGAAATCTCTAAAATCCATGAAGAATTTCTTCGCGGCACTCCGCTTAGCATAGCAGATATACTTTCACACAGGAAACTAAAGGGAGAGATTGTTGTTATGATCAACACGGATTTTAAAGACACCCGCTCCGTCTTTTCCTGACAGTTCCCTAGCAGATCGTATCAATATCCAATACCAGGGCAACTGTTTCATCTCCCATTACTGCTCCGCCGGCAACAAATGAAGGCTGCTGTGCCTCTCCTATATCCTTTAACACGATTTGTCGTATACCGATAATCGCATCCACGGCTACGGCAAGTTTACCACCCCGGGAACTCTCTACAACAACGATAAATTCCGGAGTGGTATCAGCGCCGCTGCGTACAATTTCCGAAAGATTTCTCACCCGTACCATCTCGCTGCCCAGGGGCATCATATGCGCCTTGTTTTTGACACTCTTAATATGAGCATCCTCATATTTCAGTGATGTTACAATGGCGGTTACCGGAAATATATAGCGCTCCTTCTTCACCGTCACCACCAGTCCCTGGATAATCTGTGTTGTCACGGAAGCCGGAATGGATATAGTAAAGACAGATCCTTTTCCCGGAGTTGTATCAACCGTGATAGTACCTCCGGATTTTTCAATTGAATCCTTTACAACATCCATGCCCACTCCGCGCCCGGAAACATCTGTTACTGTTTCTGCAGTGGAAACACCGCTGCTGAACATAACCGTGAGTATATCATCGCGGGTAACAGGATCATTTTCACCGAGTAATCCCATGGAAACAGCTTTCTTACGAATTTTTTCCGTGTGTATACCTGCTCCGTCATCACGTATGATAAGGTGAACCATATCTCCGTCTTCCGCAGCCTCAAGGGTTATATGTCCCTCCGGACTTTTCCCTGCCCCTTCTCTTTCCTCCGGTGTCTCTATACCATGATCTGCAGCATTGCGCACCATGTGCACCAAAGGTGCATCGATACGTTCCAAAAGCGTCTTGTCAACAGATAAGTCTTCATTTATAAGTGACGTTGTTATCTTCTTCCCCGATTTCCCGGCTATTTCACGAACAATGGTGGGCATGCGCTTTAAAAGCTTTCCCAGACTGACTTTACGGATATCCATGATGCTGTTCTGCAGCATACGGGAGAATCCACGAAAATTCTCGGTTATTTTCCTGTGACGCATCCGCAGCTCGTCACGGCTTAATCCCGTATCAACAATCTGATCATTAAAATTATTGTACATCTCTTCCACGATAACCAGCTCTCCCACAAAGGAAAGGAATGTATCCACGGTGGATTCCTTTACCCGCATGGTTTTTTCCGCACTTGCCGTATGGTGGTCCTTCTTTGTTTCGCCCTGACCTGTACCTGCGGCTGAACCGTTTTTGATGAGTAGTTTCTCAGAATCAAGGGCTTCAAATTTTTCTCCCAGCATGTCCCGCATCAGCGGATCAAGACCAACCGTGGCAATGCACGTGGCATAATCTTCCTGAAGCCCCTCCAGAGCATCCTTTCCCGCTTCGGTCCACTTATAATTATCAGAAAGCTCCTGTATTTTCTCTCCAACCCAGCGACTTTCTTCCTGGTCAAGCATTTTGGCCTCTGCCCTGCGGGCAAAAAACTCCTGCACTTCCTGTATTTCCGCTATATGTTTTGGGGAAGAAGCTGATACAGTATGGTCGGATTGCTGTTTTTTGTCAAATGCCGAAGATGCATACTGTATAAGCTGTTCGATTTCCCTGAGCTCATGGGTAGCATTAATCCTGCTTAACTCATCAATAATCTCTGCAAGAATAGTATTATCGCCGTCAAGTACCCTCGTAATTTTTTCCGTGAGCCCCGCCATATCGATCTGCGGTTCAGTACCGCCCGCATCCCGGACTCCTGCAAAAAGAGAAGACAGCATTTTCGTGCCTTCCAAAAGCACACTGACAACATCGGCAGAAAGGGCAAGCTTCTTATTTCTGATTTTATCAAGAACCTGCTCCAGCATGTGAGACAATTCCTTTATTTTGAACAGGCCGAAATAAGAGGAATTACCCTTTATGGAATGATACACCCGAAATATTTTCTGAATAACATCTTCGTCAAAACCGCTGTTTTCCAGCTCCACCAGATTTTCACTCACTCCGTCAAGATCATCAGATGCTTCATCAATAAAACCAATAAGTACGTCAATATCAACATCAGCCATATCTTATCTCCTGTTATTCTGCAGTATGTGGAGTTTTTCCTGCCATCGTGCATGCCAGGCAGTAGCTCTGTCAAGAGCTTCGTCAAGCTCTTTCAGATCACCCAGGGGTTTAAAAATACACGTATCGGCTCCACGCTTCATGCAGTTTAGTGCATTTTCCAGGGTTACATATCCCGTTATCATAATAATCTTTATCATCGGATATTCATTTTTCAGAATAGTAAGTAACTCCGTACCGTTTTTATGGGGCATCATAATATCGGAAACGACAATGTGCACAATGGTTGACTGAAGATAACCCAGAGCATCATCAACACTTCCGGCTTTTTCAACAGCATATCCCTTGAGCCGAAAATGCCGGGACAGCATATTGCGAATTTCCTCTTCATCGTCAACAATCAATATTTTGTATTTCATATCTACTCCTCTGTAGTAACCGGAAGGATAATTAAAAACCGTGCTCCTTCCTTATAATCTGCATCCAACACCAGCTCTCCGCCATGCTCTTCCACAATACTCCGACAGATGGAAAGCCCCAGGCCGGTTCCCTTTCCGGGTTCCTTTGTGGTAAAAAACGGAGAAAAGATTGTATCCTGCATATCGGGAGGAACACCCCGTCCATTGTCTGTTATTGTCAGTATACTATTTGTTTTGCTGCCGTGGCAAGAAATTTCTATAATCCCGTCCTTACCTTTCTCACTTACTTCATCAAGGGCATTTACCACAAGATTTATACATACCTGCTCAAGACGTTGGTAATCCCCGTATATTGTAAAATCTTCATCACAGAAAGTTTTGAGGGTAATGTTTTTAATCCGATTGTGGAGCATTGTAAAAACATCCTGGAGAATTTTTTGTAATGACACGGTCTCTTTTTTCATTTTTTCCTTTCGGGCATAGAGTTTTAACCCGTCAACAATTTTTGATATCCGCCGAACCCCCTCCCCTATTCCCTGAAGAATTTCGGGAACCTCCTCGCGGATAAAGTCAAGGCGTTCCGTATCGAAGGAATCATCTTTTATGCAGTCAGAAGACATAATAAGATCTTCCATGGTGGGCCACAGATCCTGAAGCACCCGAAGATTTCCGCTGATAAAGGTATTGGGATTATTAATCTCATGGGCAACCCCGGCTGTAAGCATCCCAAGCGTGCTGAGGCGATCAGCATGAACCAGCTGCTCTGCACGTTCCCTGGCAAGGCTTTCCATTTTATTCGCATAGAGTCTGAGAGATTTGTTTTTTTCATAGAGGGAATTTTCAAGATTGAAGAATCGAATACCCGTGCGAATCCGCGATTTGAGAACCACCGGGTCAAAGGGTTTTACAATATAATCGTGAGCACCGGCATCCAGTCCGAGGGATATATTACTGCTTCCTCCCTTTGCGGTCAACACTATCCGGTATACCGGACTGTGCAGATCCTGCTCAACGATTCTCCGGCATATGTCAATACCGCTGTATCCGGGCATATCCCAATCAAGGAGGGCAACGGCAACATCACCGGCCACTATGCGTTCATAGGCAGCCCGCCCGTTTTCAACCACCAAAACCCGATAATTCCACTCCTCAAGAACACTGACAAGCATTGCCTGTGTAGTATAATCGTCATCTGCAAGAAGGATGGTATACTCTTCCATTGCACACCCGCTTTATATTGAATACCTACTTAGTATACCATAGGAGGCAGAGTAATCACAGAGAAAAAATACCACCGGGAGAAATTTATCATTTCCGCAAAGTTATTCATATATTCGATGCATATATTATTTTAGGCTGAAAAGATTTAACAAAAGGATACAGATATGTCAAGAGGCGGGCGCCAGGATGATCGTATGTCCCAGATAATATCGCTTGCAAAGCGAAGAGGCTTTATTTTTCAATCCAGCGAAATATATGGCGGGCTTAACAGCTGCTGGGATTACGGCCCCGTGGGAGTTGAGCTCAAACGGAATGTCAAGAATGCATGGTGGCGTTTTATGGTGGCAGAGCGGGATAATGTCGTTGGCCTTGATGCGTCCATATTGATGCATCCGAAAGTATGGAAGGCCTCGGGGCATCTTGAGGGATTCTCCGATCCCATGGCGGACTGCCTTCTTACAGGTAACCGCTTTCGCACGGATCAGCTTGAGCCGCAATCGGGAACGGTACTCACTTTTTCCGGAGCTGAAGACACACAATCAGACAAAAAATCAACCGTTGAATATAAGGTTTTAGCCCGAAATAAAGGTGAATTTGACAAGGCGCGAAAAACCGCACGGGAATTCTATAAAATAAAACAGGGACTTGAAAAACCCCGCCTTATCGATGAGACCATGGAAGAGGTTGAAAACACCATTCTCTTCAATCCTGAAAACGGCGGTCTGTTATCACGGGAACGTAATTTCAACCTCCTTTTCAAAACATTTATGGGACCTGTTGAAGATAGTTCGGCAACAGTCTACCTCCGTCCGGAAACCGCGCAGGGCATATTTGTCAATTTTGTCAATGTTCAGCGCGCCACACGAAAAAAGATCCCCTTTGGAATCGGCCAGATCGGCAAATCATTTCGTAATGAGATCACCCCCGGAAATTACACCTTCCGTACACGGGAATTTGAACAGATGGAAATGGAATTTTTTGTAAAACCCGGGGAAGACGATTCATGGTATGCCTATTGGCGGGATACCCGGTTTCAATGGTACCTGGATTACGGCATCAAAAAAGAAAATCTTATGCTTCGGGATCATGAAGAGGATGAATTGGCCCATTATGCCAAGGCCTGTGTGGATGTTGAATACAAATTCCCCTTCGGCTGGAGCGAGCTTGAGGGAATTGCCAACAGAACCAATTTTGATCTTAAAGCCCACAGCGAAGCAAGCGGAAAGCATCTGACCTATTTCGATGATGAAGAGCAGAAGCATTATACGCCCTATGTTATTGAACCCTCAGCAGGAGCTGATCGCGGAACCCTCGCCTTTTTATGTGATGCCTACACAGAAGAAGGGGAAGGAAAAAACAAGCGAAAAATGATGAAATTTCACCCCGCCATTGCACCGTATAAAGTCGCCGTTTTACCCCTTGTTAAACGGGACGGCATGCCGGAAATGGCGCAAAAACTCTATACCGCATTTCTTGAAAACGGCGTCTCTGCTCAGATGGAGCACAACTCTTCCATTGGAAAACGATATGCCCGTCAGGATGAGATAGGAACATGCTGGTGTATTACGGTGGATACGGAATCTGTGGAGAACGGAACCGTCACTATACGGGATAGGGATACCAAAGAACAGTTTCGTATCGATCAGTCCCGTGTGCTAGAATGGGTGCGCGGTAAATTAATTGACCATAAAGCACTGTAATGACAGAAGAATATCCCCATTCATCAATGGATATAAAGGAATCAGAACTATGAATAAACTGTCTGTAATTATTGCCATGGGAGGACCGTCACAGGAAAGAGAAATCTCCCTGAAAACAGGCCTTGAGATATTCAGACATATAGACCGCACACGCTATGCGGTCTCTCTTATGCTTATAACGAAAGAGAAAAAGCTCTTCTATGCCCGGGAGCCCGAAGATATCTCTGAAACTGATCTTTTGAAGGGTACTAAGTCAGAGCTTTTCAGAGGGCCGTTCTCTCCGGAAGGGGCTGTCTCCATCTGGAACCGGTGCGATATCTGTTTCAATGCACTTCATGGTGAATTTGGTGAAGACGGTGTATTTCAGGGGTATCTGGAAACAATCGGTACCCCTTATACGGGATGCTCAGTCTTGTCCAGTGCCGTGGGAATGCATAAAACCCTGGCAAAAAAGATCTTTGAAGCCAGCGGCATACCGACTCCTCCATATTCAGTATATCGAAATGAGCCTGAAAAGATAGAATTTATTGGAGCAAAGCACGGATTTCCCTGCTTTGTTAAATGCCCGCAATCGGGATCTTCAAAACTGATGGAATTAGTCCATTCCCCCCAGGAGCTTCAGCAGGTCCTGAACGCATTTTCACAGGAAGCAGAATCAGTTCTTGTGGAGACCTATCTCTCCGGGGATGAGTTTTCTTGCCCCGTGCTGGAAATTGACGGAAAAGCAGAAGCCCTTCCTCCGGTATATATTAAACCCCGCGAGGGGCACTATTTTGATTACGATGCGAAATACAAGGGAGAATCGGAGGAAATCGTACCCGCCCCGCATTCACAGGCCCTTCTGAACCTGATACAAAAAACGGCTCTGGCCGTGCATACAAGCCTTGAATGCCGGATCCTGTCACGAACTGATATTATTATACACAGGAATGTTCCCTACGTGCTGGAGGTTAACACCCTGCCGGGGTTTACCTCACAATCACTATTTCCAAAGTCTTTTAATGCCCGGGGAGGCACATTTACCGAACTGATTGATTTGATTATTGCAGGCAGTATAAAAAAATAATTTTTTTCCTGTTTTCTCCGAACCACACTGAAGAAATGGTGTATATTGATTAATAAATTGTGGTGTTGAATGAGGGTTTTTACTATACCAGAGGTTTGGAGATGTACATGTTCGGAGTATTTTCTTTATTTTCTTTATTTCAATTATTTTTATGCAAAACAGTACATTTCGTGTTATCTTAATAATTTGAAACGGAGTTTTTTTATTTGAAACGAGCTTTTAGACTAGTGGAAAGAAACTTGCAGGCAATTACCCAGATTACCGTTATCCATTTATCTTTAATGGCCGCACTATCCGCCGATGAAATACACGTTGAGGCTCGTGGCACTGCATTACGTGACGCCCTTGCCCGGGCGCAGGCGGGAACAACTCTTATACTTGAAGAAGGAACGTATATCGGAAGTTTCACCATTCCTCCATCCGTAACAGTGCGGGCAAAAAAGCCTCATACAGCTGTCTTAAACGGCCTTGGGGCAGAACAGGTGGTAATCCTGACAAATGACTGCGTCCTTGAAGATCTAAGCATCAGAAATGGTCGGGTAGGTGTATTTACACGGGGCATAGACAACCGTATCAGCCGGTGCAAAATTTATGATAACCAAAACAGCGGAATATCTTCCATTATTGCCGTCCCTCAGATTCAGGATAATATCATATATCGAAACGGCGGATCAGGCATACAGATATGGGTTGAGGAAGAATCCTATAACGGCGTAATTGATCACAACACAATTGTATTCAACGAAAATCACGGTATTTCCGTGGGCGGGGAATCGGAAGTTCTTATTACAAATAATATCATAGCCTACAATAAACGCCTCACCCTCAATTCCCAGGGAAATGACATCACTATCACGCAGGAAAACAATAATTACTTTTCAAATATAGAATTCAATATGAGTCTTCCCGAAGGGAATTATTCCTACGATCCGGAGTTTACAAACCCCAGGTCAGATAGTTTTAATTTCAGCCAGTCTGCGCGGGGGCAGTTTGATGGCAAAGGAAACAGCAGGATGGGATCCCGAATTTATGAAAAAAACGACAACCAATAAACAATATGATGGAGTGCACCATATGAAGTTGACGCAAACCTTTTTAACAGCTCTCTTTATTGTGGCAATGGGGAGCTATTGTAATGCTGAGGTGCTGAGAGTACCATCCTCTGGGATGAATTCTATTCTTGAAGCCTTTGTTCAGGCCCAGCCGGGAGATACTGTGCTGATACGGCGGGGTATTTACGAAGAAAGCCTTCTTATTCCGCCTGATGTGGTGGTAAAAGCAGAGGATCGCCACAAAGTGATACTGGACGGAGGCGGACGCGGAACAGTGGTGGAAATGAACCGGGGCAGTGTTATAGACGGCCTCGTTATAAAAAACGGTACCATCGGCGTTTTCAGCAAATCCCAGAATGCGGTTATTAAAAACTGCCAGATTGTCCAAAACTGGATGACCGGCGTTATTTCCGTACGGTATATCCCCCAGATGGAGGATAATCTTATCGCATTCAACCGCAGTAGCGGCATTGTCACCTGGGATTCCCGCTCAACAACCGGTGAAATAGAATACAATACCATATCGCATAACGGCGGCTTCGGTCTTTGGCTGGGCGGTGAATCTGAGGTAACATTCCAAAATAACATTGTTGCCTATAACCAAAAATACGGTGCACAATGGAGCAATGAGTCAGCCGCTTCAATTATACGGGAAAACAATTTTTGGGAAAATCTGAAGCAGTTTTATGAATATCCCGCAGGGAATTATCAGTTCAGACCTGATTTCAGATCTCCCAAAGTGGGAATGGATTTTCGTCGTGCCCAGGGATGCTGTGCAGTAAAATCACGAGACGGCAGCGTCATCGGAATAAGATACACCGAATAGGAAAAAGGAAGGATATACAATGAACATCTATAAAACAAGCAAACAGGTATATGCAGTAATACTTCTTATTGCGGTAGCATTCGTAGGAAACAGCTTTTCCGACGGTCTTCCCGGTGAATACTATATTACGCAACGATGGCGTGATCTTCTCACCCGGTACTCACCGGCAACAAACCCGGCATTTATGACTGAAGAGAATTACGCCTCCATACGCGGTGCTTTTTCCCCCAGCCTTGGTGGAACTTTCACTCTCTATGAAGGAGGATTTACCTATCCTATCGGCCTCTATCAATCTGCAGGGATTTCAGTCCTCGGAGTTAACTCCACCGAAGATATCGTGGGCTACGAATGGGATGGATCAACGTTCCAGGAAACAGGGGAAACATGGCAGGATAATCACACCCACATCATGGCATCCTATGCAATCAACCCATGGAACCGCCTGTCTCTTGGTACAAACTTCATCTACTATCAGATTCCAAATTTCGGGAATCAGATCCAGGGTTTGGCCCTTGATGTGGGACTTTCCTACCGCCTGCTCAATGATCCCTTCCTGGGAGAACACATCCTGGGCCTGAGCTTCCAAAATGCCCTGTCTCCGGATTTCCAGTTTGAAGAAATCCAGCAGCAGTCAATCAACGCAAAAGCCTCCTGGCTTGCAAAGATGTGGGATGGAAAAATTGATGCAGGTATTGATCTGGACTTTAAGGATTTTACCTCCCTGGATGAATACTACACCGTTGAAGTTGATGATGACGGAAATGCATTTCTAACTCCCGGTGACGGCTCTATTGAGTTTGACTTCAACAGCCGGCTTGGATTCTGGCTGATGCAGATGGTAAATGTCTACGGTCTTGTGGGAAATAATTATATTGGACTTGCGGGCGGAATGAACGTTCCAACGGTATTCGGTGGACGGGATTTTGAAGCCAGCTACCAATATATCAGCATGTACGAGGATGAGAATGCCTTTAGCCATACGGTATATCTGCGCAGTCAGTTCGGATTGCACCGTGAGCAGAAATATGCACGTAAAATGGCGCGCCGTCATGAAATAAATGTGGGGGACCTGTGGCGCCGTGCCATGAGACATTACTCTGCCGGAGAATTCTGGGACGCCATGTTTATTTTTGGGCGCATCACTGTTGAGTTTCCCGAATTTCCGAGAAATCACCTTGCCACATACTATATCGGCCGGTGTCAGGAAGAGATGGAAATGCGGGAACTTGCCATGGAAAACTACAACAAAGTTCTTACTAAATTCCCGGCCTCACAAAACACTGTTGATTTAGCAAAAATGGGGCTTATGCGAATTCATTATCGTGAAGGATTTGGCAGTGAGGTTCGCTCCCTGGAAAATGATCTTTCAAAGAGTGCTGTGGCCGATTCCATCAGTAATCAGGCGTCCTATTATCTGGGCGAGCAGGAACTTCGTGACGGTAATCCCTCTCGTGCGAAGCAATATTTCTCTGAGATACCGCGGGAGCACAAATATTATATGTTTGCCCAGCATTCCCTTTCAGTTGCTGAGGCTCAGAACGATAATTTTGAAGCCTCTAAAAAACATCTGGACAATGTAATTCAGGCCCCCTACTACACACAAACAGAAACCTTCCTGGGTGAACGTATCCGCACTCTTCAGGAGTCGATAAAGAACCGGTCCTATGCATTGCTCGGCTATTATTATTTTAATAACGGGGAATACCCTCAGGCAGTTGCCTCTTTACGGGAGGTTGATGACGACAGCAGGTATCATATTGACGCCTTAATTGGACTGGCGTGGTCTGCCTTTAAGGTGCAAAACTGGGATGACTGCCGTACATATTCAACTGAACTGCTCAAGGCTACTGATAACCCTGTACTTCGTGCGGAAGCGTCGGTTATTCTTTCATATTATCATATGATGAACAATAACTGGAACGAGGCAGTAGAAGTCCTTGCTCCTGTGAGTCGTACTCTTGAAGATTATACCCCTCCAACAGAAGCTGATCTGGAGGATAAGGAAGAGGAATATTATGACAGCAGGGCTGAATATTTTGAGCTGGCCAATGACGCAAACCAGCTTGTCTTTACGACCTACAGCTCCTATGTTGAAAATCAGAAGAGCGAACTTGGGGATAAACGTGAAGATATTGAAGAGGTAGTCCGCTCATATGAGAAAGCCCTGGACGAAATAGATCGGGCAGAATTTTTCGGTCGTGATAGAAATACTATCGAACAGCTTGTCAACTACACCCTTGGACGGGCATCGGAACAAAGTACGGTGGATGAGTCAGAGGTCGAAGAATTGCGTGAGCTTGAGTCTGAGGAGCAGGAACTGCTTCGTCAGCTTGAGCAAATGGAACAAATGGAATAACATTTCATGAAATCCTAAAACAGAGAGACACCGTTTGCGGTGTCTCTCTGTTTTCAAAAGAGGCCATATGAAGATAACCGGAATGCTTTGTGTATTATGGGTCAGTATGTGTGTGTATGGTGAGCAGTTTCGTCTCACGCCTGAGGATAATCTTGAAGAGGTCTTTATTGAGACCAATCCTGGTGATACATTAGTTCTGGCTGCAGGAAACTACGCCGGCAGCATTACTATACCTCAGGAAGTACTTCTTATGGGAGAAAATCCGTATACAACCCACATACAGGGCAATAACAGAAATCCGGTAATAACCGCCGGATACGGTGCTCATATCCGGAATATCAGTGTATCCCAGGGCCGTAACGGAATATTTGTGCGCAACCGGGATGTCACAATTTCCAACTGCATCATAAAGAACAATCGGTTATCAGGCATTCTTGCCATAAATCATCTTCCCGGTGTAGACAATACTGTGTTTTTCAATAATGGTGGAAACGGTATAACGGGCAATGCCATCACTTCAAGCCCTGCTCATTCAAATCTTTCGTTTATTCAAAATGACAACCATGCCATAAAAATTGAAACGAATACACCAGTGACCATGACCAAAAGCCTTTTTTATAATAACGGCCGGGACCATCTGGCAGCATCCGCTGACAATATTGAAATTACTTCATCGCTCTTTTATCCGGAATCTGACACTGCGGACCAAACCAATATATTTACTGAGCCAAAGTTTCAATCTCTGCGCCGACGAAATACGGACTTCCGTTGCCGTAATAAGCCGGATTATGGGGTAACATTTTTGCCCGCTGAGGCGAAGTAATTTTTTACAACCCTTCTGTCTCCCTGCACCCCAGAGCAATATTCATATTCTGAACCGCTGCACCGGAAGCCCCCTTACCGAGATTATCAAAGCGGGCGACCAACATAATGTGGTCAGAAGAACCAAAGACGGCTATATCAAGCTCATTGGTGTTATTTCTGGCTACGGGAGAGAGAAATTTTTCCTCATGCAGCATATCTGATGAATTATATCCTGCAACGGTAATAAAGGGCTCACCATCATAATAACGACCGTACATATCTGCAATATCAGGCCCTGAATATCCCTTGGAAAGACAGGTAAGATGAATAGGTACGGACACAATCATGCCCTTTTCAAAATCTCCCAATACAGGATAAAAAACCGGATAGTGATCAAGCCCCGGAATATATCTCATTTCGGGAAGATGCTTATGATTCAGATTCAACCCATAGGGACGGGCTGTTACATCGCTTCGATCTTTTTTACTGTATTTTTCAAAATACTCTATCATAGACCTTCCTCCTCCGCTATACCCTGTTATTGAGGTAAGGCAGAGGGGGTAATCCTTTGGCAGAATACCCTGCGCAACAAGGGGGTATACGAGGGCAATAAACCCCGTGGCATGGCAGCCGGGATTTGCAATATACCGTGAGCTGCGAATTTTATCACGAAATCCGCTGCCCAGTTCAGGAAAACCATATGCCCACTCAGGGTGCGTCCGGTGAGCTGTTGACGCATCAATGATTCCGGTATTATATTTGCGTGCAAGAGAAACCGTTTCCCGTGCCGCAGCATCGGGAAGACAGAGTATTGTCATATCCACACCGGCAAGAATACTCTCTTTCTCTCTTGAATCCTTACGCTTATCAGGATCAATTGTCACTACCTCAATATCCCCGCGGGCACGTAATCTGTCATATATCTGAAGTCCCGTGGTTCCTGCCTGGCCGTCAATAAACACTCGTTTTTTCATGCCTCTCTCCCCGCATTGATACAATTTACAGAAAGAGATACATGTGAATCATTCAGCAGCGAAGTATCATAGGGTACCGCCCGAATAACCCGTTTTTCGCCGGGAAGAAGGAGGATCATATTATCATCCCAGAACACGGGAGCAAGGATACGCCCATTGTGCATAATATCCAACTGCACGCAGAATGCCACAGCAGGGCCGGTATTTTCAATATGCACAGTAAAAGCTTCGGAGGAAGACATCAATTCAGATGTTATATCTGTTTGGGGCAGATTGAGAAGAGCCGAATAGTCAACATGCTCCACAAGGGGCCGGTAAAACCAGGTATATTTTGTACCTTCTTCTTCACACGCATCACGGGAACTGGTTGAAAGCCAATAATAATTGCGGGAAATAACCTCAGCATCTTTCTTCATTCTCATGGAAAGGAAAAATAAATCCCTGTTTTCCGGTACAGACAGGAGTGTTATTTTTTTCCGTTCATACGCCGAAAGGGTAATCCCGGTTTTATATGTATCATACACTGATCCGTCCGTATTCAGAATATCAACACTAACCTGCAGGGCATCAACGTGTTTAAAGGTTGAGTTACAGCACCAAATGGAATTATCAGCATAGGAATACAGAATATGCAGCGGTTCACATGCCTTCCTGACACCGTAAAAACCTCCCGTTGGAATATTCCAGTAATCATACATCTGCCACATTACAGAAGGCCACTGACCGTTCTGCATCCAGCCGATAACACCGGTACCCCGGGGAAAGCTCACGGTATATGCTTCATACATAGCCCGCCAGGATTCATAGGCATTCCACTGCGCTGCTGTAATGAAAAGCTTCATATCCTTAGGGTCAACGCCATACCGCTTTTGAATCGAAGTATTCATAACCTCAGTGTCAAGAAATGCCGCCAGACCCGCATGGTGATTCCATGTCTCAGAACCGATATATCTCTGCTTTTCATCGGGAATCATCCGACACACAGATTCATACCGGGGGAAGGAGGAGTCCGGACCGGTCTCAGTATTGAACGAATCGGCATATCCCGGCATACGTTGGTCATACCAGTATACGGGTGGAACATATCCATAGGGACCGGACATCTTCACCCCGGTTTTTCCCGTTACAGCAGATTCATAATGCGCGGCACTGGATATACGAACAAGGTCGGGGTATACCGTATCCAAGACAGAAAGATACAACTTCTCAACAGGAGGTATGGGTGGAAAATCACTTCCGTAAAACCACGCAACAAGGGCGGGATGATTTCGTAATCGCAGCAATTGACTCTTCAAAGACTCTTCAGCAATAGTGTAATCATCCGGTTTCCATTTCTGCCATTTTTCCCAATGAGTACAGCAGGGCCATCCGGCAAGGACCAGCAGCCCCATTTGATCACAGAGATCCCAAAAATAATCACTGCCGAATGTTCCCTCAAGGCGAACCGTATTAAGATTCATCTCTTTTACATAGGAAAGATCAATCTCATCCTGCGTGGCAGACTGGCGTAACAGTAGATCCGGCGACCATGCGGTCCCCCGAATGAGAACAGGATGACCATTGACGGAAAACTGCAGGGCACCATGGGCATTAATCTCTGCTGATATATCGCGAATACCAATGGCGGCCTGTTTTTGGTGAGAACGTACTCCGTCACCATCGGTAAGTGTTATTGCTGCTTCATATAAATAAGGCTCCCCCATATCCCAGGGCCACCATAAGCGGGGATTATCAATGGAGAGGGAATCTGAAAACAACTCCTTTGAAAGCTGCAGGGACTCATAGGGAGCCAGATGAATCTCAGCAGAAGCACTCACCTCCCCTGCGGTAAATTCCACCCTGCCGGAAAAGGGCGTATCAGCGGTGTTTCTCACTGTTGCCGAGGGGGTAAATTCAACAAGGGAATAGTCATCAGCCAGCCCATAGGAAAAGAACTCATTCTCCACTACAGCCTGTCCCGTGGTTTCAAGGTATACGGGCTGCCATATTCCCGCTGAATCATCCGGAGGAACAGGGCACCAGTCGATGAACGTCAACCCCAGATCATCCGGGCGCTGCGCCTGAATCTCAACGGCGAGGATATTATCCTTATATCTTTTGATGAAGGACGTTACGTCAATTTTGTATCGGCGGTAGCTTCCCGCAATATAGGTCGAAGAAGCAACCCGTTTTTGATTCAGCCAGATTTCTGCGCGAAAGTTGATACCGTTAAAGCAGAGAAAATAACGTGTGTCACGGGATTTATCATCACCGACAGAAAATGTTGTGCGATACCAGAATGGTTTTTTGAAGGGAGAATCCTTGGGCATTTCATGAAAGGCAAAATGTGAGGTCTTATCCTTTTTATACCCTGGAAGATCCTTCATATTTGTGCCGATATAGGGATCAGGATATACAGCTGCTTCACTGAAATGTCCAACTAAAGTACCCGGTATTTTGGCGCTAACCCAACTATTGTCTTCAAGTATAAAATCCGGATGGGTTATAGTGTGGGGATCTGATTTTGCAGTGCCCGGCAGGGTTACCTGCCAATCTGTTAAGAGCTTCTTCATACAAACCTTTCTCTATAGTATAAGCGGAAGAAGCTCTTATCGGTTTTCTTGTATTCCCAACACCTTTTTGAGTGTTTGTGAACTTTCGGTATTGTGTATTTCTGTCACTATCTTATAAGAACCTGACGGAAGAGCTCTTCCGGAAGCATTACGACAGTCCCAATATATAATATGCTCCCCGGCAGAACCATAGGTTTTATTATTTTCAATAACGGGATTGCCAAGATAGTCATAGACCGTAACAGACACCGTATAGGGCGGATTTATCTGACCGGGATATACAATAAAAACAGTACCTTCCGAATAATTGACATCCCTGTCTCCGGAAAAATTCATGCCGAACATATTCTCCGCCGGAGTGGCTGGATTCGGCCCGATCATAACAAAGGATTCATTCTCTTCGTGAACATAATCGGGGTATTGTGCCAGGGGCAAAAGTCCCTTTTCAGCCACCGTTCCCGCAGAGTCAAACAGGCGATATCCCAAATCAAAAACAAATTCTGAATATTCCTCAATAAGAGAGAATTCGAATGTACCCAATACACCTTCCGATTCAATTATACCCGGTGGCACATCGGCAAGGGTGGAAAGCACAAGCAGGGTATGGGTATCATGGGGCTTCTCCAGGACAACGGGCTTACGGGATTCGGAAGCAAGAAGTTCTCCCGGTGTAAAAGAGAGATACCGGAGTGTATCTGAATTGAAAACAAGGAAAAGCTCTGCGGCGGAGAAGGTCTCATCTCCGCTGAAATTAAGGTCCACCGTAACACGGCCCTGTCGGGAATATCGCGGAGAACTTAACTTCAGTGATGAGTGAGCAGATTCAGATAAAGGAGGTACATCAGCAGTCTCATGCTCGCGGCTCCAATGCCACATGGTTTTAAAAACAGCAAGATCATGATGATCAAAGGATGAAGCCTTCTCTCTGTCATCACTTGTAAAAGGTACATTCGCAGAGGGTTTTACCGGTCCCAGCACTTTATCAGGGGCAATAAAACCACTGTCTGATGCGGCATACCACAGAGAGCGCACTATCAGAAAATCATCCGTATGGATTCTCCCGTCACCGGTGTAATCACCCAAAAGAGGGGAATCCTGATCATTATCCATGGTGTGTGAGTTTTGACCCTCCCCCGCCTGCAGAGAAACGCACAGGATCATAGCGATAATAAATGCCGTATGTATGAATCTTGTGATCGTCATAGTATCACACCTCTGCAAAACTGCTTTTAATACGCTGGCTCATATATATAATATACTATAAAATGATAGTTTTTTCCGGAAAAACTGAGAAAACAAAAATCCCGGTGCAGATAGATACCACACCGGGAAAATGCAGCCGGGAACATGAACAACTCAGCTTTGTTTTGAAACCTGCTCAAAAAGGGAGTTAACGCGGTTCAGATAGGCTGTCTGATCCGGTACTTTTGCCCCTTCTGCAATAAGAGCCTGTTCATAGAGCAGTTTCACCCAGTCCTCAAGCTGTCCGTTTTTAGGATCCTTTTCATACAGGGAGTTAAGGTTTTCCACAATGGGATGCTCGGCATTAATCTCCAGAATTCGCTTATTCTGCGGGACATTCTGTCCCATGGCCTTCATCATCTGCTCCATTTGCGGTGTCATGGAGCCTTCGCCTGTAACAAGGCAGGAGGGACTGTCTTTTAAACGCGTAGTAACCTTAACGTCGCTGACATCTTCGGAAAGAATGTTTTTTAACCGTCCCATAAATTTCTTAAGACGGGATTCCTCTTTTTCTTCCTTTTCCCTGCTCTCTTTATCCAGATCTCCAAGATCCAGATCACCGGCGGTAACAGACTTCAATTCCTTATCCTGTACCGACCCAAGCCCGGGAAAGACAAATTCATCAATGGGGTCTGTCAAAAGAATTACCTCAATATCTTTTTCCTTAAAAAGCTCCAGATGCGGGCTTTTAATAACGGTTTCATAATTTTCACCGGTGATATAGTAGATATGCTTCTGACCATCCTTCATTCTGCTGATGTATTCATCAAAGGTTGTAAGATACTCTGCATCTTCTCCCTTGGTGGAATTAAACCGGACTATTTCAAGAAGCGCATCACGATTTTCAAAATCCGTGTGCAGCCCCTCTTTAATTATCTGTCCAAATTCTTTCCAGAATTTTTTGAATTCCTCAGGTTTTTTCTTTGCCATCTTTTTTATTTCAGAAAAGATTTTGTTGGTAAGAGCCTTGCCGATCTTTTTTACCTGAGGATTATCCTGAATCATCTCACGGGAAACATTCAGAGGGAGATCATCCGTATCCACCACACCCTTAACAAAACGCAGATAGTCAGGAATAAGCTCCTTTACATTATCATCAATAAAAACCCGTTTTACATAGAGTTTTACTCCGTGTTTTCGTTCGATATTGTTCATTTCAAAGGGTGAAAGGGATTCGGGAATAAAAAGAATCGCCTTATAGGACATCACACCTTCGGCTTTGGTGTGAATGGTTTTGGCCGGCTTCCCAAATCCCCCGCAGGCGGAAGAAAAGAAGTCATTATAATCATCTTCGCTGACATCTTTGCTGTCACGCATCCAAATGGGCCTGGTCTCATTTACCTGCTCCATCTCGCCTTTTTTCTCTTCATCGGAGGATTCAACCATAACAGGAAAAGCTACAAAATTGGAATGTTTTGAAATAATTGACCGCAACTTCCAGTTTTCCGCATAATCAGCATAGTCTTCATTAAGATGAACGATTACATCCGTACCGTTTTCAGGACGTGCGGCCTCATCTATTTCGAAGGTGGTATCCCCGTCGGAGACCCAGCGGTAGGCCGTATCAGATCCAGCCTTCTTTGATAAAACCTCCACCTTGTCAGCAACCATAAAGGCCGAATAAAAGCCGACACCGAATTGTCCGATAAGGTTTGAATCATTTTTCTGATCTCCCGAGAGCTTTTCAAGGAACGCCTTTGATCCGCTGCTGGCAATGGTACCGATATTGGCTATGAGATCCTCTCTGTCCATGCCGATACCATTATCGCTGATTGTGAGACGTTTGTTTTCCTTGTCAGCACGCACTTCTATGGCGAGTTTTTCCGTATCAGTAGAAAGGGATTCGTCCGTTAAGGCCTGAAACCGAAGTTTATCCAGTGCATCCGATGCATTGGATATCAATTCACGAAGAAAAATTTCTTTATTGCTGTACAGGGAATGCACAACCAGATTGAGAAGCTGCTTTGCCTCACTCTTGAATTCCATTCTTTCAGCCATGGGATATACCTCCATAATTATAGTAAATTCGCTGAAAAATACGTTATTTCACAGGTAATATCAATACAAATAACTCCTTCCGGATATTACCTGCCGCACGAATTTGAGAAGTTTTTGGTAAAGAAAACCGGCATCATGCATGTCACTACTGTGACTCGATTCATACAAAATCTCTTTTCGGTGCATGAATGTATTATTTTCTAAAAAAACAGACAGAAAGGCTCAGCCATGCTTGATATCAAATTCATCCGTGAAAACAGTGAAAAAGTAAAGAACAACTGCGTTGCAAAGAAAGATACAGCCTCCATTGACAGGATCCTGGAGCTTGATACACAAATCCGCGAGAATCTCTTTGAAGCAGAGGGATTGAAAAAAGAACGAAATGAGAACTCCCGGGAAATCGGCCGAAGGAAGAAAAACAGGGAAGACGCTTCCGCTCTTATACAATCAATGCAGGAGGTATCTCAGAAAATTAAAGAGTACGATGCGCGGATACAGGAGCTTGAAGCAGAATTCAGGAAGGAAATGGCCCGTGTTCCCAATATACCCCACAGCAGCGTCCCTCATGGTGCGGGTGAAGAAGACAATAATGTCTCCGCCTCTTATGGCAACATTCCCGAATTCTCTTTCACTCCCCGTGATCACCTGGAGATCGCTGAGAGTTTACAATTGTTTGATTTTCAGCGCGGTGCCAAAATCAGCGGCTCCGGATTCCCCCTTCTTACAGGTGCGGGAGCACGACTGAATCGTGCCCTCATCAATTTTTTCCTTGATGAGCATACGACTGCCGGCTATCAGGAAATTCAGCCGCCTTATCTGGTAAATGAAGAAAGTGTATTCGGCACAGGTCAGCTTCCAAAATCCCGGGAGCAAATGTATGCCGTTGAAGAAGATGGTCTCTTTGCAATCCCCACTGCCGAGGTTCCTGTCACCAATATTTATCGAAATGAAATCCTGCCTCTCAGTGATATTCCAAAAAAAATGTGTGCCTATTCAGCCTGTTTCCGAAGGGAAGCCGGATCATACGGAAAAGATACCAAAGGATTTCTCCGGGTACACCAGTTTGATAAGGTGGAGCTGGTAAAACTTGCTCATCCTGAAAACTCATACGAAGAGCTTGAACTGCTTCGTAAGGATGCGGAGAAAATTCTCCGGAAACTGAAACTCCCCTATCGTGTATTAACCCTCTGTGATGCAGATCTTTCTTTTGCTGCGGCAAAATGTTATGATCTGGAAGTTTGGGCCCCCGGTGAAAATCAATGGCTTGAGGTTTCTTCAATCAGCAACTTTGAAGATTTTCAGGCCCGCCGCCTGCATATAAGATATCGGCCGGAACAGGGCAAAAAACCCGAATATTTGCATACCCTGAACGGTTCAGGTCTGGCCACGGCCCGTATTCTTGTTGCAATCATAGAAAACTATCAGCGGGAAGATGGTTCAGTGGTGATACCGGACGTACTCAGACCCTATATGGGAGGGGTGGATATTCTGTCACCACAATAAAATTATGGTCGAAGCCTGTTGATAATTTCATAATAGAGGGATTCCTTTGAGACAGGCTTTGAAAGGAATCCGTTCATTCCTGCCGAGAGGCACTCATCATAGGTACTGTTTGCAGTCCATGCAATAATTGGTATGGCTGAATCCATTTGGCGAATACGCCGTGTGGCTTCAAGGCCATCCATTACGGGCATCTGGATATCCATCAGGATGAGTGAAAATGATTCACGCAAAATCAAATCCACCGCCTCTTTGCCATTCTCCACCACAACGGGAATAAGATTATACTGTTTGAGCTGAGATGAAATAATTGAACGGTTTATTGGGTTATCTTCGGCAATTAACACCCGTGTGCCTTCTCTGAATACGATGTTTTTTTCGACGGCAGGTTTTAAGGGCAGGGTGACCGTCACCTCAACACCCCCGCCGGTTCTGTTTGTAAAAAAAACACTGCCGTTCATGGAAGTGACTAATTTATGGGTAATAGCAAAACCAAGTCCGAGGCTTTCCCCATATTTTTCCCGCTGTCGGCTGGAATAGGGAGACGAAAAGAATCGTTTAATACACTCCAATGTCTCACCGTCAACTCCGATTCCAGTATCCTTCACACATACTGTTAAAACACCTGTATCATAGGAAAAGGATGTTTTAACAAACCCTTCAGAGGTAAATTTAATTGCATTATTAACAATATTCATAATAATCTGAGCAACCCGTTTTTCATCACCGTATACCAGGGAAGGCAAGGCTTCGAGATTATCCGGAATAATAAAATCAAGACCTTTTTCCTGTGCAGTAAAAAGGAAAAAAGTTGTCAGGGAGTTTAGGGATTTATGAAGATTATATGTATGCTTTTCCAGGGTGATATTGTTGGATTCAATGGAAGTATAATCAAGAATATTATTAAACAGAATATTCAGATTATAATAAGACATTGTTAGATTGTGGATATATTTTTCAGCCTGGTCTTCAGGTGGTATAAGCTCCTGAAGAAAATCGGATGAATCGGCGATACTGTTGAGTGGGGTGCGTATCTGATGGGCAATATTTTTTATAAAGACATTCTTTGCCTCATGGCTTTTCTCCAGATCCTGAGCAGTCTCATGAAGCATTTCATTTGACTGAACAAGGCATTCATTTGCATGGTCTATATCCATTTTCTGCAGTTCAATGGTTTTGATATCTTCCTTATACCCTCTGGTCAATTCTATAATAAACCCGATCACTATGGCCATATAGCCATAGGCAGTGGTCCAGAAAAATGGCTCCCGAAACTGTATAATATGCAGGATATCAAAAAAAGAGGTACCGATTAACACTGCAATGCCTGCTATTACCACGGCACTCTCTGCGGTATGTTTCTTGATGGAATGATACAGAATATATCCGAAGGTATAGAACAGCAAAGGAATAATATAGAGTGAAATAAGCAGAGCAAAAATGTCATTAATACCCTGTTTATCCCCCTGAACCAAAAGTGCTAGTGCGCCGGCTGAACTGACACCGGCAAGAAGCAGGAGTATTTTTTTTGACAGCCCCTTATTATACAACAACCAGACCATCACTAATAACGCATACCCTGCAAACACATAGGACACACGGGAGATTTTAAAAAACACTGTTTCCGGAGCAGAACTGAAATTTGCCAGAAACGGGAAATACGCCCATGATATAAAAAAGGAAAGACAGGCAAAGGTGAAATAGACCTTTTTATTTTTTGGGGAGTACAGACCAATAAGCAAAAATATCAGCGCTATAATAAAGGAATTCACCGATAATATCTGTACAAAAGATTTATTAAGAGTATTCTGCAGCCAGGCACGCCTTTCCAATTGCGGGGTACTTCCCAAAAACACCCGTGGAAATGCAGAGAGGTTTCCGTTTGTGTAAAAGGTTATCTCAAGAACCTGGGCCCCTTCGGGGCGGAAATGATGCGAAGAAAGAGACATATGAACGGGGGAAAATTGTGCCAGGGTGTTTGATTTTTCCAGGTCTCCAAAACGATACAGAAGA
>JBNJEI010000030.1:0-33557 GCA_051745755.1 Fibrobacterota bacterium | reverse complement strand
ATATAAGCGGTATTTCCCCCGTCCCCTCAGTATCGAAGTATTTTCTTAAAAATCATTGTCCCATTTCTTCCAACCGGGGAAAAAGGAAAACACCCGGAAAGCCATACTCGGAACAAACGTACCTCCTTCGATACTATCAATTTGCGGCAAATAAAGTGCGCAGCGTATTTTTTCCTGAAATACGCCGGTGCTCAGATTATATTAATTAAAGAATTCATGTATCATCTTTCACATCTATCATTCAAAAGTCCTGTTATGAAATTCCCCCGGGTTTCAGCCCTTCGGCTTTGCGGGTGGTCTTTACGATCACAAGACCGGTCTTGTGCGCTTTGGTGCAAGGAATTATGATGCGGAGAGCGGGAGATGGGCAAGTAAGAATCCGATTGGGTTTAATGGCGGGGATGGGAATCTCTATCGGTACTGCGGGGATGATGGGGTGAATTTTGTGGATTGGGATGGCTGGAGGCGAGGTGACTGGTGGGACCCGAGAACTTATTTGCCAGATTATGAGTGCGCCGGTGAAACTGGGAATTTCACCTCATGGTCAGCTGGTGGGGGGCATGAAACCAGAAATTCATGGGATGGCAGCCCTTTATCAGAAACGCGTATGGATTTGCGTAATAATGCAGAAGGAAGGGTGGCTGCAAAGGAGGGGCGAGATGTTGCTCCTTCAAATTTGGAGGTAACACCAGGTAAAAAGGAGGGATTGTGGCCATATTAGTGAAACATTTTTTGCAAGTGTGTGGTGTTTCACTATTATTAATATTTGCATCTTGTCAAAATACTGGAAATCTTGTTATTATAAACTCTGCGGCTGCAACAGTTTTAACTGGAACTGTTGAAATATGTCAGCAAACAAAGAAAATTAAAGATTTAAAGCCTTATGAAAAGACGAACCGGGGTTACAAAGTCCGTAGAGATTCGCATTATCTGCTCAGGTTGGAGATATCTTCAGGTGTATTAATTGATACTTCGTTTGGGTATGTAACAAGCGGCCTTGACTTTTTTGACACATTTATTATTAAAGATGATGGGGTAGTGTTAGTAAGGTAGCATGGTATCTCTTGTGTGCCGAATCCCATTGTCTTTATATTTCAATAGACCGGGTTACACATTCCTTTGTATTATGGCTTTTGCTAGATATTTGGAGAGACTACTAATGAAATTGTCTGTTCTTATTATTCAGATGGCCGGGTAGGCGGTTTTTTTGATAGAGGATTGTTGTATTAGGATCAACTAAAACCTGTCGCAGAAGTTAATGAAATGTAAAATCTTGGCGGCCAGTCAAAAAAGGATTTGGGGGCAAAATGTCCATTACCGATTACAAGTGCCGTGAAACTAATTATTGGCTACGATTATTGAGAGTTTCTGTGTCGATACTTCAGGACTGTGAAGAGCTTTGCAAAATAGTCGGCAGTAGGCTAAGGTGAACAATTCGGAAGAAAAACACCCCGCTTATAAACACCGGGTACACCGTGAAGTATAGGGAAATATCTCAAGACGTTCATAGGGAATCTCTCCCCCGCACCGGGCACAGAGACCGAAATCGGGTTCATCAATTTTGGGAAGGATTTCCTCCAGGCGGTGCATAACCTGCAATGCTTTTGCAAGTCCGGCTTCATTCACACTTTTGCTGGCAATGGCATCCATCCGGGTCAGACGACCAAGGCTTTGATCGGGCGAGACCGGCTTACTTGCCTCTTTCAGGGCAATAATATCTTCACCAAGCTCTGCAATCTGCTCCTGTACGGCTTTTTTTAGTTGTTTTCGTTCTGCCTTAGTCATCACAACTCCTTGTTTCAGCAGATAATATATATGGAAACAATATGTGCTGCCTGAGAAATGTATTTCCTGCTCACGTTACTTTTTTTTGCTGATTACGGATGTTCATTAAACTATCCCCGCAGCATGCCGATATATAGAGTACATCATTTTGTACAAGGAGGTAGAAAATGAATGTAAAGAACGTACACCCCATATACGAAAAGGGGATACAAAATCAGGGTATATCTGCCCCCCGCACGGATAAGCCACAGGATATTGCACCCAAAAATCCGCAGGACTCTGAAGACCGCTTTGAATCTACCCGTACTCAGGAGGTTCAGCATCGGGACATGCCGGAACTCAGCACGGCGGAGAAACAGTCTGTTCAGCGCCTGGAAAAATACCTCAGCTCAGTATCCGGAGAAGAAATACGGCTCAGCCCCTCGCAGATTCGGAATCGCTTCAGCTCCGAACAGGAGAAGGAGCCCAGCTCCCATATCGATTATTCGGCATAGCCTAACGAAACAGGAAGAATGTTTTAAACAGCAGTACGGGATGCTTTGCAAATACCCGCAGGAAGACATTACGGTAATTTAAGCGGTGCGGATCTTCCTGTGCAAGAGAGCCGGCCAGATCGTTAAAAAAAGTATCCCGTCTTCTCAAAAGCGCTGTTTTTAACGCATAGGAACGCCGCTGGTTTTTTCCACAATATGTATTCCATCGTTTTTCATAGATTTTGAGGCGGCCAAAGCGGATTTTTTTTCCACTGTATGCTGCGCATACCGCACGCCCTGCTTCCCTGCCGGCATACAGTGCATAGGCAATTCCGCCGCCGTTTAAAGCATTAACCTGTCCGGCACAGTCCCCGGCAAGAAGAACACCGCCCTTTACCAACGGACGTATATGGGCTGCCACGGGTACTCCGCCGCAATGGAAATGGGAAACGGTACCGCCCGGATAGTGCGTTTCGATAAAATTAAGCAGTTTTTCCCGGGCCATTCCGGGCTGAGAAGATGATCCCAGAATCCCCAGTCCCACATTTGCAACGCCTTCCCCGCGGGGAAACACCCATACATACCCGCCGGGAGCACGGTCTTCACCAACGAAAAATCTCAGCGTGTCCTGTGTAATCCCCGAATGCTCTAAACGCAAAAAGGCACAGCTTTCCATATCCTCCATGGAAAAGGGATACTCCCAGCCCACAAAACGCTTTAAGCGGGATTCCACCCCGTCGGCGATAATGATAACGGGAGCACTGAATTGGCGTTTTGCGCCATGGCAGGTGTAGCGTCTGTGCTGCCCGCGCCCTTCGCAGGAAATGGCTGTAATGGCGGTATTATTGATGTAGTGGGCACCGGCGGTTCGGGCATCTTCCATAAGTTCACGATCCATAATAGTACGGTCAATGCAATAGCTTTCCGGACCAAGATCTTTGAGAGAGACCTCCGTTTCATCGGGAGCGATAAAGGAAACGGAATCTATGCGCGCTAAAATCCAGTGATCCCTGATGCCGATGGAGGTTTTCATCCCCTTTATACCGACCCCTTCACCGCAGCGAACGGGGTTTCCGGGCACCCTATTGCGTTCTATAAGGGCCACGGAAAGGCCCTTTTCGGCAATTTCGCGGGCTGCGACAGAACCGGCCGGGCCGGCTCCGATCACAATGCAGTCAAAGTCAGTCGTCATTAATGCCCAGATCCTGTAATATTGCCCGGGCAGCGTCTTTTCCCGCTCCCATGGCAAGAATAACCGTAGCAGCACCCGTGACAATATCACCGCCGGCGTAGACCTTTTCCTGTGTGGTCCGTCCCCACTCATCGATAATGGTGACATTGCCCCGCTTTGATGTTTCAACATTATTTGCCGCCCGGGAAATAATGGGATTGGCCCGGGTGCCAATGGCCACCACAAATACATCGCAGGGCATGCTGAATTCACTTCCCGGTATTGGTTCCGGACGACGACGGCCGGATTCATCGGCTTCGCCGAGCTTCATTTTTATGCAATTTATTTGTGAAACAAACCCGTCATCATCGGTGATAATTTCAACGGGATTTGCAAGAAGCTCAAAATGAATACCCTCTTCCTGTGCATGAAGAATCTCTTCATCCCGGGCGGGCATTTCCTTTTTTGTTCGCCGATAGACAATACTTGCATTTTCTGCACCCAGACGCAGACCGGTCCTGACCGCATCAATGGCAACATTTCCGCCTCCCATAACAACCACGTTGTTCCCCCTGAGAATGGGAGTCTTGCTTGCCTTCTTCCAGGCTTCCATAAGGTTTACCCGGGTAAGATATTCATTGGCGGAATACACGCCGTTTGCATTGATACCGGGAATATCGGGAAAAATGGGAAAGCCCGCACCCGCACCAAGAAATATGGCATCAAATCCGTCCTCATTGAGCAGCTCATGTATACTTGCGGTTTTACCCACAATAAAATTAGTGGTAAAGGTAACACCCATTTCTTTGAGGGCATCAATCTCCGCCTGAACCACCCGGTTGGGCAGACGAAATTCGGGAATACCGTATCGCAGTACCCCCCCCACTTCGTGCAGGGCCTCAAAGACCGTTACAGCAACACCGCGCTGAGCCAGATACCCCGCACAGGCAAGCCCCGCAGGACCTGACCCCGCCACGGCAACCTTCTTACCGGTGTCTTCTGATTTTTTCACCGCTGTTACTTCCGCAAGCCCCCAGTCGGCAATAAACCGCTCAAGATTTCCCACGGCAATGGGATCCCCCTTTTTGGAAAGGATGCACAGGCTTTCGCATTGTTCCTCCTGGGGACAGACTCTCCCGCATACCCCGGGAAGGGAATTTGTGGTCTTGACAATATCAAGAGCCTGCTGAAAATTCCCCGCACTGATCTCACGTATAAAGGCGGGAATATCTATGGATACCGGACAACCTTTCATGCAGAGCGGATTTTTGCACTGGAGACATCGTGCAGCCTCCTCCATGGCCTCTTCCTTACTGTAGCCGCGTTTTACTTCATCAAAATTTTCTGCCCGTTTCTGCGGATCAAGCTCCGGCATGGGCAATCGTTTCTTATTTTTCATTGGTATCTATCCTGCAGTTATGATTTCGTTCCTTTATCTTGTCATATCCGGCCAGTCTGTTGAGAAGCTCGTCCCAGGCAACCTCTGAAGCATCAAATTCCGGTCCGTCCACACAGGCAAATTTGGTTTCACCACCCACGCTCACCCGGCAGCCACCGCACATTCCCGTGCCGTCAATCATAATGGGGTTTAAGGAGCACATGGTTTTTATACCCGCATCAATAATTTTTTTTGCTGTAAACTTCATCATCACCGGCGGCCCGACCACCATGGCCTCATCAAAATCCTTCCCCTCTTCACGCAGGATGTCAAAAAGCTCTGTGGGAAACCCGTGAAACCCTGCACTGCCGTCATCTGTTGTGATATAAAGCTCATCACTGATTTTCTCCATATCATTCTCCAGAATAATGAGATCTTTATTTCGTGCGCCGATAATGGTGGTCACATGGTTGCCTGCGTCCTTAAATGCCTCCGCAATTGGACGCAGGGGGGCAATACCGACACCGCCGCCAATACATAATACGCGGCCGACTTTTTCAATTTTTGTGGGCTTTCCCAGAGGACCTGCAAGATCCCGAAGGTGATCCCCGGGACTCATTGAGTGGAGATTTTTTGTCGCCTCCCCTACGGCCTGGATAACCAGTTCAATCCACCCTTCACCAGCTGAGGCATTGGCAATGGTCAGAGGAATCCGCTCACCGTCATCCTCCACACGGACAATAACAAATTGGCCGGCCTTTCGTTTTTTTGCAATCCGCGGCGCCCGCAGACGAACCAGAAAAATTGTTTCTGATAAATTTTCTATTCGCAGTATTTCTGACATGAATACTCTCTTTTCAGATTGAAACATACTCCATAAATATACACCGTACCCGCAGCTGATAAAAGGGGGGAGTTTTAATTCTCCCTATTACTGATTTGCAATAGTATATTTTTTACTAAAAACATATTCAGGAGTTCAACCATGGCAATTCTTGCATTTTCCGGAAGTATACGCACACACTCCGTCAACACCGCCCTTTTGAGGGAAACCGTACGGGCAGCGCAGGCTCAGGATCTTTTTTGCGAACACCTCTCCCTGAAAGACTATCCTCTACCGCTCTACAATCAGGATCTGGAGGAAAAGGATGGATTTCCGGAATATTTTTTCCCGCTGCGGGAAAAGGCTGCCCGTGCCCGGGGGTTTATTATTGCCACCCCCGAATACAACGGCTCCCTGACTCCCCTGCTCAAAAACACCATCGACTGGCTCTCCCGTCCCTTTGAAAGGGAAAATTACGGAGCGCTGTTTACTCAGAAACCACTGCTGCTTGTCTCCGCATCTCCCGGACCGGGAGGAGGAAAAAACAGCATCAGCCATGCCCGGGATATATTCAGTATTTTTCAGACAGATCTTTCACCGCAGCCCCTTATTTTCCCCCGGGCCTATGGGTATTTTGAAAACAACACCCTTCACCTTTCAGACTCCCTGAAGCAGGAGCTCACGGCCGCCGTTTTATCCCTTGCAGCAGCAGTAAAATAGACTCATGATGCGCCCTGCTGATCCGGATCATGGGACTGAACAATCTCCTGAAATTCCGGCTCGTCCCGCAGAGAGTTAAAGCTTTTCTCGTTGAGAAGCTCCGTACGCAGATCGGGGGATTTATCAAGGGCTGCTTTTATATCCGCCAGGGCATTGTCCTTATCCCCCAGTTCAGCATAGGAACACCCCCGCTGCCAATAGGCATACCCATAGTCCGCGTCATATTTTATAGCCGTATTGCTGAGGTTGAGCGCCCATTCGCTTTCACCAAGCTCAAGAACCGCCTCGGCCTTATGCGTGGTTGCCTCAACATCATTGGGGTTCAATTCAATAATTTCATCCAGAATGGTAATTTTATTCTGCGGATTTGTATCAAGGTTTGCCCGCATCCAGAGGGAATGAATGGTGTTGGTGCGTGAAATCTCTTCCTGCGCATCAATAATCTGATCCGCCCGTTTCTGCGCCTTTGCCTCCAGGATATTCAGACGCTCCTGATATCTGTCGGTGATATCGGTTATTTTGTTTTCCACAATCTTCTCTACTTTCTGCTTAATATCATTGAGGGAACGCCAACCGATTATCACAAGAAGGGAGCCCGCGGCGGTGATAATAAAAAAGATATTATTTACCGTATCCGTGGTATACTTTACAGAGCGATCCGTTGCATCAATACGCGCATGGGCAACCTTTTCCGAGACCACAGCCTTAAACTGCTCCTGTTCATTACGCAAACTGCGCAGTTCATCAAGGATATACCGCTCAATAAAGGGCTCATACAGGGGATCGTCAACCCGTATATACCCGCTTTTGGGGAGAGAATCCTCCCCTGACTCCCCGGAGTATACGGGAGAAATGGACAGCAGAAACAGCAGTATACATACACAATACATAGTTTTATCCTTTACTGTAAACATACCCCAATATACAATTTTCCGAATACAGCCTATAATTTATTTATTGACACAAAAAAAAAATTATACTATATTAGGGCGTACATGTGGCAGCTTAGCTCAGTCGGTTAGAGCAATGGAATCATAATCCATGTGTCCGGGGTTCGAATCCCTGAGCTGCTACCATTCTTCCTTTGCGATACTCTATGATACTCCCGTATATACACAGCTTTATAGAAAAATACTCCCTGCAGGACACCGGATGTATCGTTGCCTTCAGTGGAGGAACGGATTCAACTGCTCTTCTGTATGCCCTCAAAGAGCTGGAAACAGTCTGTAACCTCCGCCTTACTGCAGCCCATGTCAATTATAATTTACGGGGCAAAGATTCGGTACGGGACAGAGAGTTTTGCAAAAACCTCTGCCGCACACTTTCCGTGGAGCTATGCATACACGAAGTAACCACCCTCGATGAAACCCAAGCGGGAGTGGAAGAACGGGCACGTACGATACGCTATGATTTTTTTTCTTCCCTTCAGAAAAAATATAACGCCCGCAGCATTATGCTCGGCCACAACAAAAACGACCAGGTGGAAACACTGCTCTTTCGGCTGGTCCGGGGCACGGGAATCAGCGGGGCCCGGGGCATGGACGAAATGGGAAACAGGATTGCCCGGCCGCTTTTAAGGGCATCCCGGAAGGAGATTGTTTCCTATCTGGAGAACAACAACCGTACCTGGCAGGAGGACAGAACCAACGGGGATTCAAAGTATTCCCGCAACCTCATTCGAAATGAAATTATTCCCCGATTTGAAGCAATAAATCCCCGTGCCGTAGACAACCTTTTTCGTTTCTGCAGTCACCTTAATACCCGGGATACGTACAATAAAGAGGAGTTTTTACACTGGTGTAAAAAACATATTATACACGAAACACAGGAACTGATAATCATTCAACACAACCGCGATGAGATTCTTTCACCTTCCATGCTGAATCTGCTTTTCCAAAAGTTGCAGTGCTCCGCCTCTGCTGAGCACATTGAAGCACTCAGCAGACGCACGGGGAAACCAAGGACAACTCTTCTTCCCGATAAGTATGCCGCCCTTCAGTATACAGACCGCCTGGTACTATTTAAAATCGGCATGCTCCCTCCCGAAACAATTGATCCTTTCTGTATTGCGAAGGAAGAAACTATTTTCATCCCGCCCTTTTGCACCATTGAATGCCGGAGGAATACCACCCCTCCCGTATTTGACAAACACAACAGCCGTGTATATATCAATGCGGAACGCTTTCCTCTTCATGTGCGTGGAACCAGGGAAGATGATTGGGGCATATTCTTCGGGAAAGGGAATAAGAAGGTGTGGGATATCCTGAAGAAAAACGGTATTCCCCGCCAGCTGCGAAAAGGCTTTCCCCTTATTACCGATAAAAACGGGAGCATTCTCTGGATACCCGGCCATGGATTTTCCCGTGAAGCACACCTTGATACACTATCCGAAGTATATATTCTCAACAGTACCCGTTTTTTGTAAAAACCACAGCCCGTAGCTTTTTCACCTTTTCAGGCAGGTATCCATGAAGCCCCGCGAAAAACAACAGCACACACTCCTGAATAAACCCGCCGAACACTGGGTTGGAAACGGTTTCTGCGTGCGCTCCCTGTTTTCCTATCCGGTAGTGGGTGACACCATCTCCCCCTTTCTCCTGATGGATTATGCCCAGCCACGCCGTTTTCCTCCCACCGCAGAAAAAAAAGGAGTGGGAGAACACCCTCATCGGGGCTTTGAGACAGTGACCATTGCCTACGAAGGAGAAATAGCACACAGGGATTCTTCCGGAGGAGGCGGTACTATCCGCACGGGGGATGTTCAGTGGATGACTGCAGGAGCGGGAATTGTTCACGAAGAATTTCACAGCCCGGCCTTTGCTCAAAGGGGCGGCACCATGAAAATGGTACAGTTCTGGGTCAACCTGCCCCGCAGCAAAAAACGCATTCCTGCGGCGTACCAGGCCATTCGCCGGGCTGCTATCCCGCAAAAGAACCTCCCCCGTGACGCCGGTTCACTTCGCATCATTGCCGGAGACTATCTGGGTGCAACCGGACCAGCAGCAACACAGAGCCCCATGAATGTCTTTGATCTTCGCCTGCACACATCCCAGCCCCTGTCTGTAAAAATTCCTTCGGGACATATCGGCATTCTCGCTGTCCTTAGCGGAGAGATCGATACAGGAAGTACCACCCTTTCAGAATGCGAAACCGCACTCTATGATGAACAGGGCGATCACATCAGCCTCACCGCAGCGCGTCATGCCCACGCCCTGCTTCTCAGCGGAATACCCTTTCATGAGCCTCTTGCCGGCGGGGGCCCCTTTGTGATGAATACCAACGAGGAAATCCGTCAGGCCTTTGAGGACTACCACAATGGAAAAATGGGGCATCTGGAGTAATTAATCTGCCCGTGTGCTCAATTCAGCAAACGTATCATACACCTCTTCAATCATTTCCGCAATCTTCTCCGGGGCGATAACAAAATCGTCCTTGCGCACCGCCGACACCACCACATCCCTGGTCAGGGACAACAACTCATGACGCGTAACATTTTTTTCCATACTGCATCCTTCTGTTTTAAGATAATTTCCAGCCCTGCTGTTATTATAGAAATAGTATATGTAAAGACGGGAAATAACATGTTTTTTTCTGTTTCCTGATTTTTTTTGCTATATTTTAGATAACACCCGAAAAAATGCGGGGTAATTTTACTCAGGGAGGGTACGCGATGAAAATCAGATACTACCTCGGTCTTTTTAGTATTATCGTGCTGTGCGGCTGGTTTATTGGAGAGAGAATCCTGTCGGATCTGGAATCCCTTGACAGCGCAGAAATTACCGCCATCGATTTTACCGACATACGGGACGGTATATATGCAGGCAGAGCCGCCCGGCTTCCCATCAGCGCCCAGGTTGAAATGCATGTAAAGGATGGACATCTCAACAATATGAACATCTTTATACGCAGGAGTACACGCCGGGCTGAAACTCAGGAAACTGCGCGAAGGGTAATACAGAATCAGACTCTTGATGTGGATGTCGTAAGCGGAGCAACCTACAGCTCTGTTTTAATCCTGAAAGCCATGGAGGATGCTCTGAAAAAAGGTCTGCCTGCCCCGCAGGATACGCTCTGAGTCCATCTCCTGTATCCCGGCTTTTTTGCAGGGGCTGCAGTTTTTTATCCCTTTCTTTCCACTCTATACTATATTTACAGTATAAATATCAACCAAGGAGTGACCCTATGAATATGAAACGGATCCTATTTCTCATCGCCCTCTTGTCAACCCACAGCTTCGCCCTGGTGGGGGCCGGTTTTCACTGGGGGGTTGATATGTCAACCCGCATGGATGACACGGAAATGGAAGCTCTTGAGTTCGGAATTGGAGACCTGCTTGATGAGTTTAATCTTGATGGTGACCATAATATTATGTACGCCAATCGTACAAACTTTGAAGCGGGCAATATCAATTTCGGCGGAAAGGCCTATGTGGATCCTCCCCTGCTGCCCTTCTCCATAGAAACCTCAATAAACTTTGGCTCCTGGCTCTACGACGGCTCAATAACCTATATTGACCCCCAAAAGCTTGAAGACCTTGGCCCCGATGATATTACGGATGATAATATTATTTCCGAATTATATTCCACGCAGCCCATAACAATGGCAAGCCTAAGCGGGGAAGATTATTTCGGCCTTGATCAGACCCCCTATGGGAAACTTCAGCTTGATCTGAGTATAAAAAAGGATCTGAGCCTTCCCATCATCAGCCCCCAGTTCGGACTGGGCCCTTCAGTACATTTTGAGACCCCCGTTCTTTCACGTGAGCTCATAGAAAACGCCCTAGATATGTCACAGAATCCGCAAAATATCATTGAAAGCATTGATGATCCTGATAACCGGAAGAAAATTCTCGATGAAATTACCGACGGTGCCAAGGAGCCGAAGGTGGGAATGCATTTTCTCCTCGGGGTCTCTGTGAGCCCGCCGGTTATACCCCTGGGTGTCTATGTGGACGGCAAATATCTGCTCGTGTTTAATAACGATGAATACGAAACGGAGACAAACGGCATCCTGATAAATGCCGGCCTGCAAATTGGCATCTGATCCTGAATCACCCGTATTAAGAAATAAGATAAAAGAGATGCCCTGTATTTTGGCATCTCTTTTAATATCCTCGCAACATCCCCGGTTTCTTATTGAAAAATAATCATTTCATGATATACTGTATAAAAACGCTACGGGAGGCGTAAATACAACTTATGCAGGAAATACAACGTTTACATATTGCTGTTATTCTCTCTTCCCTGGAAGAAGTATGCCAGCAGACCATCTGGCAGGGAATTAAAAATTACACGGATGAACAGAAAATAAAAACCACCGTATTAAGCGGTGCAACCCAGGAAGAGGTGGAGCTGTTTAAAAATTATTACGACATAATTTTTGATTTTGCAAAAAACAGCACTGTTTTTGATTCCTACGTGATATTCGGGGCCTCCATAGCCAACGAAGTATCCGTTGATACTGCGCAGGAATACTGCCGGGCCATACAAAACAAACCGCGTATTTCCCTGAACTTCAGCTGTGATAATATCAGCAGTATAGAGGTGGACAACACTTCCGGTATCAGGCACATTGTAAAACATCTTCATACTGCTCACCACAAAGAAAAGATTGCCTTTGTAAAGGGAAATGACAATAATCCCGAAGCTTTGAGCAGGCTTGATGCGTACATATCCGCCCTTGAAGAACTGAATCTTGAAATTCACCCCGATCGCATTATACCGGGGCGCTTTACCAAACAATCCGGACATCGCGCGGTAAAAAAGCTCCTCTCAGAAAACATAGCCTTTGATGCCCTGGTCTGTGTCGATGATATCACAGCCCTTGGAGCCATGAAGGAACTCTATTACCAGGGATATTCTGTTCCCGGTGATATTGCCGTAACGGGCTTTGACAACATTACCCAGGCAGCCATACACTCTCCCACCCTGACCACGGTATCCCAGCCCTTTGTGGAAATTGGACTGCTTGCGGCAAAACATCTCCATATGCTGTATCACCGACAGGAAAAAATCCGCACCTATACAATCCCCTGCCGAATGAAAATCGGACAATCCTGTGGGTGTGTACCCCGAAGATCACAAACGTCCGCTCCATCAACCTTCCACTCTGTGGATGAACCCTTCCGGCCCGATACTCTTTTTGCAGATATAGATATCGATGCCTATACGATCAATGAATGGATTGAAACTCTGACCACCAGTATGCACGCTGATACCCCCGACCTCTTTCTGGACAAACTCAATACAGTCCTTATCGAATATGATCAGATCAGCGACGATTACACTCCATGGTATACCTTCTTCCGCTCTTTTTTCGTCCATGAGCAGATGTCCCGCCATAATGAATCAATCTATCGTGCAGCCTTTGATGCAGTGGAGCTTATAAAAGACATGGAGCTGCATGCAACCCGGCGAAAACTGGAATATCAGAATATTGAGCAGCGCCAGATCCGCAGTATTATTCATAAAATACTGACATCCCATGGAAAAGATGATTTTTTTCATAAGCTGGAAAAATCCTTTATTGAACTCACAGTAAAACAGGCGGTAATCGCCGTATACCCTACTCCGGTGTCATATCTAAACAGTTGGCGGACTCCCCCCCATATCCGGCTGCTCTGGAAGTTTGATAATCAGGAAGGTATCCGGCTCAACGCCGAAGCGCGGGTACAGACAACCTTGTTTTTTGAAGAAAGCGATACTTTTTTCTCAGAAGATATTCTGCACCGGCTTTTTTTGCCGCTGTATTATAATAAAAAACAATTGGGAGTACTGATGATAGACTATAATGAAGAGTATCATTTCAATGTCTACGAAACCCTGCGCATTGCCTTATCAACAGGTCTCTATAACCACGGAATACTCACGCCAGAAGATCACAGCTGATTGCACACCGCAGCAA
Source organism: Fibrobacterota bacterium (assembly GCA_051745755.1). Lineage (GTDB taxonomy): Bacteria > Fibrobacterota > Chitinivibrionia > Chitinivibrionales > Chitinivibrionaceae > Chitinivibrio. The sequence continues at coordinate 20,304 of JBNJEI010000030.1, read as the reverse complement.
AGGAAACCGCCGCTACTTCTGTTCTGAGCCGGTGCGGAGACAGAAAGAGTCCCTGTGCGTTTTTTTTCAGCAGAATATTACGTTCATTCTCTGAAAACCCTTCGGGAGGACCGACAAAACAGGAGTAACATACATCCTCCGTACGGTCGGAGGTAAGCCCGGAAATTTTGTCACCCCGGGGATCAGCAAAGAAAGAAGGAGTGGAACACAGACCGCTTTCAAAAATCCCCTGAAAAGACAGGGGAGAATCCAGTTTTGTGATATAGGGGGTATGTGATTGTTTAATGGAGGATTTCAGAATACGTTCAAATCGCACTGCCGCTTTCTTCCACCCCTTTCTCCACCAGTTCTTTGTGGTATTTTCTCCATAAAAGGGTACAATGCGGGACACATTCATGGGGGGCAGCATCTGGCATATTTTTTCAAAGGGATTTTTTTCGGTTATGCCTACAAAAAAAATCAGGTCCGGTCTCTGGGGAGGGACATATTTCCGGCTTCGTATCTCACACAGGCACTCCCCTCCCTTTATTCTGGATAACAGGCAGGTAAGGATGCTTCCTGCTCCGTCGGTTACAAAAAGGGTGTCACCGATCGTACAGCGTAATACCTTTACGGCATGTTCTGTCTCAACACTGTCAAGGATACAGGCAGTATCGGAACAGGTTCCGTAAAACAGAAATTCATCATGAATTACGTTTTTTGTATCAGCCATACATCCCCATACCGAGGGATTCACCCATTCGGGGCGCGATATCATCTGTGATTCCCTCTATAACAGAAGGAGAAGAATAATATCCTGATGTAATGTTTCTGCGGATACGGGCAACCTCACGTGTTCGTTCCTCTCCGGTTTTTCTCCAGAGAAATTTTCCCATCCGCTTTCCCGTTCTGGGATTAATCTGTGACATACAAACATCCTTGCCGCTGTCCAAAAACATGTAGTATACTCTTCGGATATCCGAAGCTATTCCTTTACCTTTTTATGAAACAGCGGTGTCTGAATACACCAGCTGCCGAGCCCGCTGCAACTGCCGTGAAATACTGTCCGGCCCTGTACCGCCATAAATATCACGCCCTTTCAGTGCGGTTTCCCAGTGAAACAGATCCTGAACATCCGCCTCAAAATACGGAGAAAATTCACGCATCTTTTCCAGACTCAGCTGGGATAGGGCACACTCATGCTCAATACAATACCCGACAATCTTACCGACAATATGATGACTGGTTCTGAAGGGAACATTTTTCCGCACAAGATAATCTGCAATATCCGTTGCAATCAGGAAGGGATTAAGCTTCCGGGCAATGGTTTCTTTGTGTACCGTCAAGGACTCAAGAACCCTGGCCAGAACAGCCAGAATAAGCTCTGTCTGCTCAAAACTGTCTATAAAAGGTTCCTTATCTTCCTGCAGATCTTTAAAATAGCTGAGCCCCACCCCCTTAAGCGTAGTGGCAAAACGGGTATAATTGCCCAGAAGCCGACCGGATTTACCTCTGATCAGCTCGAGGCTGTCTGGATTTTTCTTCTGCGGCATCATGGAGGAACCCGTGGCCCACTGATCATCCAGTTCAATAAAACCGAATTCATAGGTTGACCATACAATAAGATCCTCAGCATATCTGCTGATATTGATACCCAATGTGGAAAATCCATGCAGCGCATCGGAAACAAAATCACGGGATGCCACTCCGTCAATGGAATTATCCATGGGGCAACGAAAGCCGAGAGTATCGGCAAGAAAATCCCTGTCCACGGGAAAACCGCTTCCTGCAATGGCCCCCGATCCCAGGGGAAGTACATCGGCACACCGGCGGGCATTTTCAATACGTTCTCTGTCTCGCTGAAGCAGGAAGAGGAATGAGAGCCAGTAGTGTGCAAGTGATATGGGCTGTGCCTGTTGATAATGGGTGTATCCCGGAATAATAATATCCCGGTCTTTCAACGCACGGTCCAAAAGCACCTTCTGAAGATTATTTATCCCTGCATCAGTGCGGGCAAGACAGTTTTTAACATAGAGACGGAACGCCGTCGCAACCTGATCGTTTCGCGATCGACCCGTGTGGAGCTTGCGGGCAACATCCCCCACATCCTCCGTAAGAATCCGTTCCACCGCCATATGGATATCTTCATCGGATTCATGAAACAGGGACTCGTTGTTTTCGTAGCGTTCAAGAATTCTGTCCAGGCCGCTGCACAGAGTCTGCACTTCATCTTCAGCAAGCACACCATGCCTCCCCAATGCCCTGGCCCAAGCCTGTGATCCGGCAATATCCTCTCTGATAAAAACCCGGTCCACATTCAGGGAATTGTTAAACTGTTCCATAAGCCGGGCTGAAGCCTTGGAAAAGCGCCCGTCCCACATTTTATTCTTTTGTGTCATAGGTATTCTCCAATGAGTCTTTCTGTAAAAATACACTGAGCGCAAATAAAAAGAAAGGAGACAAACTGCCTCCTTTCCTCACATAACATTATGTGCTGAATACTATTCCTCTTCTTCCTTCACAACCCACAGCTTCAATTGTGCTTCAACACTTTTATGAAGCTTAATTGCGATGTCATATACGCCAAGATGCTTGATCTTCTCAGAAAGAAGTATGGAAGACTGGTGCACCGTAATGCCCTTTTCCTTCAAAGCCTCCAGTATATCAGAAACAGAAACTGAGCCGTAGATAATATCACTGTCAGCCTTTGCTTTCTTCTGAATTGTAAGGGACAACTCATTAATTTTGTCGGCATTTTTCTCTGCCTGTTCAATCAGCCGCTCTTCATTCTTTGCAGAATATTTCTTCATTTCAGCTGCATGCTTCAGATTACCCTTGGTGGCCATAATGGCAACACCCTCGGGGATCAGATAATTCCGCGCATATCCGCGTTTTACATCAACGATATCGTATTTACTGCCTAAGCGCGGATACTCCTGTACCAAAACTATTTTCATCGTATTCTCCTAACCCTAGTTAATGTTTTCTGCCACAAATGGTAACAGGGCAAGATGGCGGGCTCTTTTTATTTCCCGGGCCAACATTCTTTGATGATACGCACACACACCGGTAATTCTCCGGGGGAAAATTTTACCCCGTGCAGTAATCTTGGTTTTCAGATTCTCAACATTCTTATACGAGGGAACAATCGTATCCTCGCAAAACATACAGACTTTTCTTTTACGTGGTGGCATTATTCGTCTCCTTGTGAATCGGTATCTTTTGATTCATTCTGCTGTTTCTGATCATCCTCAGAAGCCCCGTCGTTCTTTTTTGCAATAATGGGTGCATCCGTGGCAAGAACCGTAAGCACGCGCAATACATTTGAGTTATACCGCACCATATCATGTATGAAAGCATTTGCATCCTTATCATACTCGTAGTTATACATGCAGTAAAACCCGCTCTTTTTATCGTTAATAGGGTAGGCAAGGGTCTTTTTACCCCAGATATCCACATCAGCAAGAGAACATGTTTCTTTTATTGCAGCCTCAATCGCCTGCTGTTCCTTTGCAATAGTTTCTTCGGGAAGAGCTCCGTCAAAAACCACAACTGTTTCATATTTATTCATAATATTTCCTTCCGTTTTATAATCATAATCTATCCGTTAAACCTGTTCATTGTCGCTTCAATGCCGTCCTGAACATAGGCGCAAACCGATTCAACCGCATTTGATACGGCGGGCTCCAGGACACGCTGCTCATCCGCAGAAAAACCTCCGAGGACAAACTCTGTCACGGTTTCATTCCCGGGCACAGCCCCGATTCCGAATTTCAGGCGGTCAAAATCCTGTCCAATCTCTTCAATAATGGACCGAATCCCCTTGTGCCCGCCGTCGCTTCCCCCGCTCCGATACCGTATCTTTCCGAGGGGAAGGTGGAAATCATCCACAATAATAAGCAGTTCATTCGCAGTAATATGGTAGTGGGAGCATAATTCAGCCACAGCGGCTCCTGAGGCATTCACATAGGTATGAGGACGCACAAGCATAAGAGAATGGTTCATAGTTGTATAACTTGTGGAGAACCCGTTTTCATATTCCTGAAAGGAAGGAAAAAACGAACTGTCCAAAAGCGAATCAAGGATCTCAACACCAACATTATGCCGCGTACCTTCATATTCTGTTCCGGGGTTTCCGATACCGATAATAACCGCTGTATATTCAGACAAAGAAACGTACCATGGATTAGAATAAACGGGCCACAACCTGATTTTGAGATCCCGCCAGGGAAATCCCTTCAGGCAAGTCCAGCGATGCCGCCGAAATAGTATCACCCTTTTCCCTGAGATCTGCAATATCAAGGGTCAGTGTTTCGACAAGTTTTTCCGGTGCACCTTGTATCTTAACAATATATGCAGCCTGATTCAGAATACCGCCCTGAATAACACCTTCACTGGTACCGACAAGTTTGAGCCGGGCATGGGTTGTTACGGGACGACCTTCCACAATCTTCTGGAAATCAATATTGTAAAAGACATCAGATTTTATGGGGTCATTGTCATACTCACTCACAACTGCAACGGAATCATCCGGAATGCCTTCACCCTTAAGGTGAATAAAGTTGTTATGACGATGGGTTTCCACGATTTTGGCAAACTCCTTGTAGTCAACTTCGACCGTCAGAGCTTCAACACCGTAGCCGTAAAATGTGGCGGGAATCCATCCGGATTGCCTGACTTTACGGTTGTAGCTTTTTCCTGTACCGTTTCGCGCACGGGCAGTTAGGGTAATAGTTTCCAACTGTTTCCTCCTTACTCAAAAAAGAAAGCGCAAAAATTATTGATTAGTAAAAAAATGGCTGGGGTAGGAGGATTCGAACCCCCGAATGCATGGACCAAAACCATGTGTCTTAAGCCACTTGACTATACCCCAGTATTTAATGCAGCCTTTCGGCTAATGCGGACATAATATATAATGGTGGTAACGTGCAGTCAATACATTTTATAAATATTTTTATTCATCCACGGCATATTCATCCTGCAATGTTTCTGTACGGGAAGAATCGCCGCCGTTGTTTTCCCGCTCATACTCTGAAAGGACTGCCCGCTGTATGCTCATTCTCATGTCGTTGTTGATGGGGTGTGCAATATCCTGGTGCTTTCCGGACTTTCTTTTTCGGCTGGGCATGGAAATAAACAACCCCTTCTGTCCTTCAATAATCTTGATACCCCGAACCACAAATGCGTCATCAAAAACGATATTGGCAAAGGCGCGCAATTTTCCGTCATTGTCCCGTGGGATCACCCGTACTTCTGTAATATCCACATTCTCCTCCACACATTGAAACAAAGGCATATAGTACTGATAATATAATCCGACTTTGGGCATATATGTTTTTTTTCTTGTGCAAAACACTAATTACTATTGACACAGAGCAAATTCTTTACTTGTTGCCATGGATATTATAACATATATTTAAACTTTAAATAGTAGTAAGGGTAGTATAATGAAGAAAAATTTCCTGACTCTTTTGGATTACGGGGCAGAGGAAATCTCGCATATCGTGGATTCTGCCATTGCGTTAAAAACAAAACGCCATGCCGATGAACATCGGGATATCTTCCGTGATAAAACAGCGGTTCTCATATTTGACAAACCCTCCCTGAGAACTAAAATCACCTTTGAGACAGGGATTTATGAGCTGGGCGGAAATGCCCTAAACATGGGAAATTCTTCAGGCAGACTCGGTGAACGGGAATCCGTAGAGGACATGGCGCACAATCTTGAACGCTGGGTACACCTGCTTGTGGTACGCACCTTTTCACACGCCTCACTTGAACGCCTTGCCCGGGCTGCCTCCGTTCCGGTTATAAATGCCCTGACCGACGAATATCACCCCTGTCAGTCCATGGCGCTTGGTGTAACCCTTCGTGAAAAATTCAATTCATCCCGAGTCCGCGTGGCCTATATCGGAGATGGAAATAATGTCTGCGTTTCCCACATGCATTACTGTACCTGTATGGGCTACGATATGGTTATCTGTACCCCCCAGGGCTATGAACCCCCCAAAAAACAGGTGGAAGCTGCAGCAAAACGTGCTCAGACTAACAACACAGAGTTGGTTCTGACACATATACCGGAGGATGCGGTAAAACATGCAGATCTTGTATATACCGATGTGTGGGCAAGCATGGGACAGGAAGATGAAAGTACAACACGGGCACAGCATTTTAAACGATATCAGATAAACCCCACACTTATGTCCCAGGCACCCTCCCAGGCACTGTTTTCACATTGTCTCCCCGCCCACCGGGGTGATGAAGTAACAGCGGATATTATGGACAGTCCTGCCTCCATTGTTTTCGACGAAGCAGAAAACCGCCTGCATGCCCACAAAGCAATAATGAAACATGTCGCGGGAGATACTCCATGACTACCCACAGAACAAAAACCGGAATCACGGCCTTTGACACCATGACAAACGGCGGATTTATCTCCGGATCTGCAAATCTGATAGAAGGAGCACCCGGTACCGGCAAAACCACTCTTGCCATGCAGTTTATCTATAACGGCATTGTGGAATACAACGAACCGGGCCTTATCATCACCTTTGAAGAATTCCCCCGCCAGTATTATCACGATGCCAGGCAGCTGGGATGGGATCTCAGGGAGCTGGAAAAAGACGGCAGGCTCAAGGTTCTGTTCTCAGATCCTGAAACTGCCCTTCGTGAAATAGAGGATCCTGACGGGCAATTTGTCAGGCTTATCGAAGAGCTCGACATCAAACGGGTTGCCGTGGACAGCATGACCCATTTTGAATACCTCACACGGGATCACCACGAAATCCGTGATATTGAGCGCCGTTTTATTAATGCCCTCAAGCGTGAAGGGGTCACCTCCGTCCTGCTGAAGGAAAACGACGCCCTTCTTGGACAGCTTCCAAACAGTGTTACCAGCAAAACCCCCTTTGTGGTTGACACCTATGTTCTGATGCGGTATGTTGAGGTGGAAAGCTCTATTAAGAAGGCGCTCCTCATCTTAAAAATGCGCGGCAGCCATCACGATAAGGACATACGCAAATATCAGATTACTTCTGACGGCATTGATGTGGAAACCATTTTTGAAGGCCATGAGGGCATTATGAGCGGCATAACACACAGAAAACCCCAGGACGCCTTTATGAATGTATTTGGCAAAAAGTGAGGTTTTTTTGAACACCGTAGATACAACAACAGTATTGCAGACCATATATTTTTTTTCAAATATCATTCTATTGGGGTTTATGTTCGGCATTGCGCAGTTTTATAAGAAGAAACTTGATTCAAAGGCTTTTTCCAAGGGGTTTCTTTTTGCCATGCTCCTTCTTTCAGGTGCCATGGTACTCAACTTTATTAACTCTTCGGCAGTCCCCTTCCTTATCGGCAGTGCCGCAGCACTTTCCATCTGGAACAGCATTGTATTGTACTATACCATGAAACAAATCAGGAGATAGCCGTGGATCTGATATACGTACTTGATGCCAGTTTCTTTCTCCAGCTCTTTGTGATGGCCTATCTCAGCAAGCGCATCGGAGAAGCACTGATGATTCCTCCCTACTACAAATCATTCTACTATATCGCAGGAATTATTGTCATGGCATCCCTGACCGGAATCTTTATAAAGGGACTGGCTAATACAGAAACAATTTATTTTATAACCTTTATTATTCGTGCCGCTGCATCCGTTGCTGCAATACCGATTTGCTTTAAATACTGGAGCTGGCTCTTTAATGAGGACATGAGAGGATGACTATGAATACAAAAAAAATTCTGATTGTTGAAGATGATGAGGATATTACTGATATTATGACAATGGTTCTTGAAACAGAGAACTTCACCGTTGACTCCGTCAGCAATCCTCTGAATGCCCTGGAGAAAGCAGAAAGCTTTCAGCCCGATGCCATTCTTCTTGATCTCACCATGCCGGAAATGAGCGGCTGGGAACTCTACAAGCAAATTCGGGAGAACAGGAAATTTTCGCACATCCCCGTGGCAATCGTTACCGCTAAATCCGAGGAGTTTGATGCCGTCGTGGGTCTGCACCTTATGCGCGCCGATGCCTACATTACAAAACCCTTCGGTAAACAGCAACTCATCGACAGCGTAAAGGAACTCTTTGCAGATTAACGCCGTGACTGCCTGTAGCACTTTCCATTCTTTCCCGGGAATGCCCCCGTATCCATCTGTTTAAAAGTTTTGAAAAACTTTTAATTTTTCTGTTCCTATGATATACTAACAAGCAAACAGGATTTTGACAGTGCAAGCAAATCGAGGAATCAATGACCTTTAAACCCCATTTTTCCTGGGATCTTCTTTCCCGGGAGGAAATTATCGCACGAAGCCTGCGTGCATTCAAAAACAACCTGACATATATACAGCAACGTCTGGCCGCGTATACCGATCTTACACAGCATATACCGGGACATACACCGACAACACACGGAGATATTGAAAAAAGTCCCCTTTTTGACATTACCTCCCTTAAAAACATCCTGTACACAGAGCATACCACATTTCCTGAAACCCGTGAGTCATTGTTTCTGCATCATCCCACCCATGGTACACTTCCCCTGGTATGCAGCAAATCAGACCTGGACCGCCGGGCCTACGACCTCTCACTCTTTCTTCATATGAACGGAGTCACCCCCGGAAGCCGGGTAATTCAGGCAATAGGCATTTCCCCGGGGAATCCCCGGGGAATATCTCTGTTCCAGGCACTCAACTCGCTGCAGACACATAACCTGCGAATATCAGGAAATGCGGACAACTCCCGGGACCTGGAAATATGTACAAATTTCAAAGCGTCTTTTTTTATCGGCACCCCGACATCCATCGTGGAATATATCCAGAAAGCGCCACAATTGATGGATACCATACAGAGATTTTTTATTATTTACGACGCATGGGAAACAGAGCTCACACAGGAAAACCGAAAAAAACTGCAGAATCTTCCCGCCATAGAGATCCTGCATTTCCCCCTATGCTCTCTCTTCGTCTCTCAATGCGGCATTAAGGAAGGGTTTCATACTCACCCTGAGTTGGGGTATGTTGAGATCATAGACAAAAACAATGAAGCTACCCCGGAAGGAAGTAACGGAGAAATTGTCATAACCCCCTTCGGCATTCGCGGCATACCCCTGCTTCGCTTTAAAACCGGGGTTATGGGGAAATTGGTTTTTGATCCCTGTGCATGCGGAAAAATGTCACCGCGGTTACTGCTCTCACCCAGGGTATTTGAATATCGTGAAGAAAAACTACACGAAAAACCTCACAATAAGCCAACCGCTGCAAAACCATCCCAGGAAACCTTTTATTCCCGACTTATAGGGTTTATCTCACAGGAACTGGCCATCAAAAATTTCATCCTGGTTCGGGCGCAGAAATCACAGAAAGAGGAAATTCATCTCTATGCGGAAATAAACGCCCGTGAGGTAAGTCGATATATGCAGAGCATTTACAAAGAATTTAAGGTATCCGTTCCCATTCTAACATCCAATTCAGCTACAATCAAAAGCATGAAGGAACGGTTAACACGTATTGATGACCGCATATATGAATAACAGCAGCACATGCTGAAAATATCCCGCTGTAAACGGCAGCAACTGAGACACAACCCGACCTGTACCTCTGTGGAAGAATCTAAAAATAGAGATCCCGCTCCCCGTCCTGAGTCTTCTTATAGTAGTTCATAAGGGCATCATACATGGCGGGATTACTTTTCCGAACCTCTTCGATTTCTTTTCTGATAATCGGCTCAGCAATTCTCCGGGTTTCCTCAGTACCAAAATCATCAAGCCATTCCCGATAGGTAATAACAGCATTGAGTTTACAGAATTTTCCCTCATGCCCGGATTTCAGGGCATCCATAATTTTTTCTCCTGTTCGTCCACACCGGTACCCGGCAGTACAGAAGGACGTTATCATCCCCTGTTTTGCCAGGGCCCGAACCACTTCATCCAGTGAGCGGGTATCCCCAAGTATAAACTGTTGACGCCGTGCTTCCTGAGCCGTATCCTTTCGGGAATATGCACCAAGACCAATACGGGTGGAAGCATCTGTCTGGGTTATGCCCAAGGGGATAATCGTATCCCGCAGCTGCGCATCTTCCCGGGCTGTCAAAATCATACCCGTATACGGTACGGAAAGCCGAAGACAGAGAACTGCGTGCTTAAAGGCTGCATCACTGACATGCCAGGACGAAGTATCAGCAATACCGGGGGCATTCTCCGCAGGCTCAAGACGGGGAAAGCTGATGGTGTGCGGTCCAATACCAAATCTATCTTCCAGCTCACGGGTATGAGCCAGCAGCCCCATAACCTCAAATTTCCAACTGTACAACCCGAAGAGAGCACCAATACCAAAATCGTCAATACCAGCCTCCATTGCCCGATGCATGGCATAGAGCCGCCAGGGGTAATTTCCTTTTAAGGTGGAGGCGGGATGTACCCGGGCATAGGTTTTGTGATGATAGGTTTCCTGAAATACCTGATACGTCCCAATTCCCGCAGACTTGAGGAGACGCAGATCTTCAATTGACATGGGGGCCGCATTTATATTAACCCGGCGTATCTGCCCATATCCTTTGCGGGTCCTGTATTTTGATCTGTAGATGGTTTTTACCGTTTCTGCAATATAGCGCGCATCCGATGAAGGATGTTCTCCATACACAACAATGAGCCGCTTGTGGCCGATTTCCCCGGCCAGGGTTTTTATCTCCCGTTCAATCTCCTCATGGGTCAGAACCCGCCTCACCGCACTGTCATTATCAGTCCTGAAGGAACAATAGGTGCAGTTGTTCACACATTTGCTGGACATATACAGAGGGGCAAAGGTTACCACGCGGTTGTCATATACCTTTCGTTTTATGGCAATGGCCGCCGACTCCATCTCATGTATAAGCCCGGGATCAGTAACATTAAGAAGAGCTGCTGTCTCCTCCGGACGAAGGGTTTTCAGATCCATTGATTTTTGGATAATATCGCGGATATATTCCTGTGAATGATTCTGCGAGCGTTGTAATACAGCCAAAATTTCTGCATCGTTAATAAAGTCAGTGCCGTTACTGCCGAGAAAACGATCTATTTCATCCTGAACAATCACCCTGTCCGCCCAATTTCGTGCGGTGCTCATAAAAACTCCAGTGTAGAATCGGATACTGCGACGGGTACTGCCGTTGATACAAATCCCCAGGCTCAGAAAACCCTTGCCGCAGGATCCAGGTACAAAACAAAAAAATAATTAATGCCCCGTCAAAATCACATACCTTTATCTGGAAAAGGAAAAACGCAAAAGGAACCGGTGGCGTGAAAAATTAGTTTTTAAATCTTCATCATCAGATTGGACTAATCGATAGGTAAAATCATAATCAGCAATAAGATTGCTCAGAAGATGAAAGCTCAACAGGTTATTGAAGGTAATATCCGGTTTTGAGACGCGCTCTACGGGGGCCAGTATCCGTATTTCCGTATTTGCCGACACGGCAGCACCAATATTCAATTCATTCTGTATCATCAGCTCAGGTCCGATGTTAAATCGTTCCGTGTCTATATCATAGAGAATCGTATGCAGATTATCATCCATGTAGTCCTGAAAATAATCGTGTGTGGAATCTGCTATATGATAGTCATCTTCCGAAAGGGTTCCCAGCTCATCCCACCGTCGCTCATAGGTCATACCAAAACCACCGAGAAACCGTGTATTCACAGCAGGATTACGAAAAACCTGTACATTTCCTCCAATACCTGCTTCCAGATTTATGGGAGAAAAAACCGGTTTGACACGGTAGCGTTCTGACAGACTGTCCACTTCGTAGGGAATATCGCCAAACAGGGAGTCCGGACGACCATCAAACAAAAGAAAATAATGCGGTTCAGCTTCATCTCCTTCGCTTTGTTTTGCATACTCAGTCTTCGGAATTATTCCTGATGAATATTCTCCCCGCATATAGGGCCCGAATCGTTCGTAGATTTTATACGTAAAAATACTGTTGAACCGTAATTCGTCAAAGGCGTTTGAGATTATAATATCATCGTCTTTATCCTGCCTGAGGGAAAGAGTAACATCCAATTTGAGAAGATTATTCAGCCGTATGCGCTCACCGAGATAGTTCAACCGGTCATAGAGCAGAAGTGACATACCCAGACTGCTGCTTGAACTGTCCTTAATATGATTTGTAACATATCCCATATCAGCGCTGCCGCCAAAATTTATTGAATGATTCCATGCCCCGTATTCCTCCATACCTTCAGCGGGAGTTAATATCCCTCCCCCCGCAATCTCGGCGGAATTTTCATCCTGCACAACCGTATAGGGCAAAAACTCCCCCTCTTTCACCCGGAAGGTAAGAAAATTTGTAATGGTATTAAAACTGCTCCCCGGTGATACAATTTTGTACGTCCCCGGAGGTAAAAGCCACGTTGAAAGGTCTTCTGCAAGATTAATATCGCGTCCCTGTCCACGTCCCAGGGGAGTAATGGGTGCCATTTTAGCAAGATCATAACTGCCGCGAATGGGCTGACCACTCTTGTTTGTCACCTCAATCTTAACTCCGCCCCAGTTCGGAAGAACCGGTTGCAGCCGTCCTTCATCAACAGATATATTTTCTATGACCGGACGTTTTTGAATGGTACCGATTTTTATAGTATACCGTCCAGGAAGAAGATTATACATTTGCCCCGTTCTCCCCGTGGCAGCAACTGACCCCTCCTCATCTTCAATAAAAACCTCCGGCTCAGACTCAGCTGAATTACTCATTCGGGGAATAAATATTGCCCCCATACCGACCTTAACAGCCTCGGATAATTCAGACATCTGCTCTGCTACAGGCGGAGCTTCCCAGGTCTGTGAAACAGAATCAAGCCACTGAAGTGACAGGGATGTACCCGGAGTTTTCCCCTCTTCCTCTGCGGCAGTATCCTTGCCCCTATTCTGAGTATCCTGTGCAATATGCCGAAAATACAAATCAGGGGAAAGCTCCTGTCCAGGTAAATCATCCGGTGTACCGGCACCAACACTGAGAAAAAGGGACAGAATGAGCAATCGGATTTTATTCATTGTCTGATTCCTCTGCACGCTGTTGATACTCCTCATAAAAAAGGCTGTCCAGATCTTCCATTAAATCTGAATAGGTAAAATCAGCAATTTCAGACATGGCCCGTACTACCGCTTCAGGAGTGTTTTCCGCAGTTTTTTTTCGCAAATCAAAGACCTGTGAATACACGGTCTTTGCGTCTTTGATTCGCTTTACACGGACAATATACCGAAGATAGGCAAACCAGACATCTTCACTGTTGTATTCCTCCATAGCTTCTATTCTACCGGATATTTCATAATCGGGCATACGGTCTGCATCATCAAAGCGGTGAACAATCTGATTAACAAGATTGGCGGTGCTGAGATGGGAGATAAGGAGATCAGTCAACATATCTGCAGGCTGAACAGCCCAGTGACGGAAACCGTAATACTGCAGCTGAAACGGGCTTTTCCGAAATACGATATTCTGGGTCTGGTAAATTTTTTCAATATCAAATTTTCGCACCCGCACAAGGAAGGGGTATGGCTCATCACGCAAGCGTTCCTCCAGAGGAGAAGGGCGATAATTAAGCATGTAGTATTCCTGTTTAAAGGTTTGGCCGCAACCCAAAAACAAAACACTGAACAGGATGGTATATACGAGTTTTTTCATTAATCGATCTCCCTTCTCTGGATATTTTTCCCCCGTAAGATAAGGGATGGATTATCACGTAACTGCTGAGACAATACATTTATGTTTACAGAGGCATCACGAAAAGATTCCGTCATTACGGAGATATCCTCACGACTTTGCTCGGCAGTTATGGCAAACTGCTGAGAAACATTGCGAATAGACCGAAGTGCTTCATCAACATTGGTTACCAGCCCGGCAATATCCGTTTCATCTGAAATAGTGGTAACCAATTGGTTAATCCGGCGGGTCACCTCTTCTGTGTTATCCACGGTGGTTTTTACAGAACTGCCGATTTCGCCGAGGGTATCGGTGAGGCGCTGCACCGCAACGGTTATATTCTCTGAATTTTGTAAAATAGCTGCAATATGAGACTCTTCCCCTGTAAGCCGGTCAACATTTTCCACCACCTTGTCAACATTATCAAACACCCGATTAAAATTTTCAATGGTCTCATTGAGCTGTGTGATGAAATCCTCCGCCTCATCTGCAAAAAATGACATTATTGAGGGATCTGTGGGGATGACAGAGCCCGGTTCAAGCTCCTGTGCATCAGGATCGTCTCCGCCCATAAGATTGATGCTTTTGCCCCCGGTAACACCCTGTATAACCGTCTGGGCCCGCATATCAGACATTACGGGAAACTCCTCCTCCACAAAGAAAGTCACCCTGATCTGTGACAGATCCTTTGGATCATAGGATATATTATCTATATAGCCGATGGGAATCCCATAGAACTGCAGAGAGGCTCCTTTTTCAAGCCCCGCCAGGGACTCTCCCTCAAAAACTGCATAATATGTATCATGGCTTGTGACATATTGTTTTCCAAGTGATATGCCGATAAAAATCACCGCTATAACTGCCATGAGAATGATAAAAACAATCAGACGCGTCTTTTGTAATGCCGTAATTGCCATAGGCTAATCCTTAAATGTAAACAATGGTTTCTTTTGGGGGGCCGGATCTTCCTTTTCTTCGGAAGTATTTTGGAAAAAATCCCGTACCGCACCGGTTTTCATTTCAAGCGCTTCTTTCAGCGAGCCGTCGTACACCGCCATCCCCCGATCCAAAAAAAGAATTGAGTCGGCAATGCGCCTGATGGATTCAAGCTCATGGGTTATCACCACAATGGTTATCCCCAACTCGTCCTTCATCTGTAAAAGCAGTTCATCAAGCCCCCGTGACGTAACAGGGTCAAGCCCCGCCGAAGGCTCATCACAAAATAAAACCGGAGGATCCATAACAATAGCCCGCGCAATGGCAGCGCGCTTCCGCATCCCCCCGGATAATTCCCCGGGATACAAATCATATGCCCCTCCCAAAGACACCTGTTCCAGTTTTATGCGTACAATCTCTTCTATAACTGATTCCGGAAGCCCCGTGTGCATACGCAGGGGCAATGCAATATTATCGCTTACTTTCAGTGATCCAAGGAGTGCACCGTATTGGTACATCATGCCGATCCTGCGAAGTATGCCTTCGGTATTCTTCTCATCAAGCTCACCCATAGGTTCATTAAATATACGTACTTCTCCACCCGCCGGGGGAATAAGGCCGAGGACGTTTTTCAAAAAGGTGGTCTTTCCACACCCGGACGTTCCAAGTATCACCTTTATCTCCGACTCATTCACCGTGGTTGAAACTCCGTGAAGTATGCGGGTATTGCCGTATTCAGCAACCAAATCCTTTACTTCAATAACAGGCTTCATATTAAAAGAGCTCATAGACAAAGGAAAACAGTGCATCGGCAATAATGATAACAAAAAGTGAGGTCACCACGGAGGACGTGGTCTTTCTTCCCACCTCATCGGCCCCTCCCTTTACGGTAAATCCGTAATATGCCCCCACCCATACCACAAGCCAGGCAAAGACAAATGATTTAATCAGACTGATAATAATATCCCGTAAAATAAGGGCTTTTTGAAACTCATTAAAAATAAAATAAATGGATTGTCCCCCCATTACATAGGAGATAATCCCACCGCCGAGAATACCCAGAGAGGTTCCCAGAATAGTGAGGAAGGGAATAGTCAGGGTTGCAGCCCAGAACTTCGGCACCACAATAAACTGTATTTCATTCAATCCCATAGTCTTGAGTGCATCAACTTCTTCCTGTACAGACATGGTGGCAATCTCTGCAGTTATGGCACTTCCCGTACGTCCTGCAAAAATAATGGCCACCATAAGCGGCCCCAATTCACGAACCATTCCCATAACCACCATGGAAACCGTGTAAATACTGGCACCGAATTTATCCAGCTGAATAATTGACTGAGCCGCAACAGCAATGCCGATAAGAAAGCTCAGACTCATTACAATCCCCGTGGCCTTATACCCCAGCTGATACATCTGTTCCCACAATACCCCTCTGCGGAAATTTCTTCGGAACACAAGCCCGATAGTTCCCCAGTAGAGCATTTCAACCAGCATGGAAAGAGCGGAAATCATTTCGTGCACAAAGGCATCCAGGGCAGCGGAGACCTTTTCAGCAAAGCTTTTTTCCTCTTTTTCAACAAGGGAGTTTTCCTGCCAATGCTTCTCCAGCCGACGCAGTGCTTCGCGCACATGACTCCTGGCTCCTTCTATATAAACGGTGCAGTTATTTTTATGTAATGCCCGGATTACCGCAAGGCCCGCACTGTCTACCAGCTCTGTCCGTGAAAAATCAAAACATACATCCCTGTCCCGCATCTTTATCAGATGCGGATTTTTCTCCACCCATGCGGCAGTGCATTTTCTGGATACCCTTACAGTTTCGATACGGCCATTTCCTTTTTTACCCTCTGTCTTAATATACGTAAGAATAATTTGTGGCGGTGAAAATAGCGGGAGAGCAGTAATATCTCCCCCGGCATCATAAATTACAGATTAAAAAGCATCTCCCGATATTTGGGCAATTCCCATAATTCATCTGATATCGTGTACTCCAGATGGTCCACGTGCTTACGGATTTGTTCGATATGCGGCGCCAAATCGTTGGTGAAATAATCTGCCTTTTCCGCACCGTCACTCTTTTTGGAAATAATACGCATCATTTCCTTCAGCTTATGCAGGTGCTTGCGCACAAGATAAATATCCTCAGTAAGGTGTGCAAACATCTCTTTTCTGTCTTCAAGAGCATGGAGAGGAAGAGGAATGGATTCATCCTGTTCCATATCCTTTAAAACACTGAGAGATTCTCCGATATCAATTTGATACTCATATGCCGTGGGGAGCACTTCGGTCTGTACCAGTTCATCCAAAGTCTGTGCTTCAATGCTCAAAAGATTGTTGTACAACTCCAGCCAGATGTTGTACCGGGCATCCAACTCCCGCTTATTGAGGACAGCATACTTTTCAAAAAGCGAAATGCTCTTATCTGAGATATACGCATCAAGAGCAGCTGCAGTGGATGTAATATTGGGAAGACCGCGTTTTTTTGCTTCCCGGACCCACTCCTGAGAATAATTGTCTCCCTCAAAGAGGATATCCCTGCTTTCTGACAAAACCTCCTGCAGCACCGAAAACACATCCGCCCGGGAGCTGCTTTTTCCACCAGCAGCCTCAAGCTTATCGGCAATCATATCCAGGCTTTCAGCAACGATGGTATTAATCACCATAAGAGGGGTGGAAATATTCATCTCACTGCCCACGGCACGAAATTCAAATTTCGCCCCCGTGAAGGCAAAGGGAGAGGTACGGTTTCGATCAGTCTGATCTTTTTCGAAATGAGGAATAAAAGGAAGTCCCGTAGACATTTTGTTGCTGGTATACTCATCTATGGATTCTCCCGAAATAAGCGCAGACACAATCCGTGACAGCTGTGATCCAAGAAACACACTCATTATTGCCGGAGGAGCTTCATTGGCCCCCAGGCGATGAGCATTTCCCGCCGAAGCAACGGAAGCACGAAGCAGATCACCGTGTTTATACACCGCAGAAATGATCGCCGTAAGAAAGGTGAGAAACTGAAGATTCTCGTGGGGAGTACCTCCGGGGTTGAGAAGATTATTACCCCGATCATCAGCCATGGACCAGTTGATATGCTTTCCGCTGCCGTTAACACCTGCAAAGGGTTTTTCGTGCAGCAGGCATACAAGGCCGTGTTTACGGGCGACCTTTTTCAATATATCCATAAGAAGCTGATTGTGGTCTGCCGCAATAGCTGAGTCTTCAAAAATGGGTGCAAATTCAAACTGACTTGGCGCAACCTCATTATGCCGGGTGGCGATGGGAATCCCCAGCTTATATGCTTCATTTTCAATGTCATTCATAAAATTGAGGACACGGTCCTTTATGGAGCCAAAATACTGATCTTCCAATTGCTGCCCCTTGGGAGAAGGAGCGCCGATAAGAGTCCGGCCGGTAAGCTGGAGATCAGGGCGTAAGCGATAATAGCCCTCGTCTATGAGAAAAAACTCCTGTTCTGCTCCGCAGGTTGTTTTAACAGAAACATTCTCATCTTCACCAAATATTCCAAGAATTCGGCCCGCTGCCTTTTTTACCGCGCGATCACTACGCAAAAGCGGCAGCTTCTTATCAAGGGCATCTCCATTATAGGATACAAATATACTCGGTATACAGAGGGTCTTCCCGTACTCCACTTCCCGAATAAATGCCGGGGATGACGGATCCCACGCAGTATACCCCCGTGCTTCGAATGTAGTTCTCAGTCCTCCCGAAGGAAGAGATGACGCATCGGGCTCACTGAGGATAAGATTAGTACCTGAGAAATTCTCAAACACCTGCGACTGCCCGTTCCTGGTAATAAAGCTGTCATGCTTTTCCGCAGTCAGGCCGGTCATGGGCTGAAACCAATGAGTATAGGATGTTGCACCCTTGTCAAGAGCCCAGTCCATCATTGCCCGGGCTATCTCATCGGCAAGGCCGGAAGATATCTGTTCACCACCGTTTTGCCATTTCTTAAAGGCTGCAAAGGCTTTTTCAGAAACGCATTTACCCATGGTTTCCTCACAAAACGTATTATCAGCATAATAGCGTGAAACACGCTGAATATCACTTATCGCAGCAGGTCTGTATCGTCCCAGCTTCGCCGCAACTTCTCTCCGATTGGGCATAAAAAACTCCTGTTCATTTCATTAGTCTCGCATACAGAAAAATATGTTTTACGCGGAGACAAAATTTTTATTTCTTCTCACCATGACATTTAGTATTATATTTCCTTTATAATCATATATAATCATACTGTGGATAACTTTGTAAAAGAGAGGCACCCATGGCAAAATCATTAAAGATCACCTTCGATTCTCCCGTAACGCTTATTCTTGCAGTTACGGCCTTTACCATACTTATAATAGAACAGCATATCATGCCGGGAATTACCCTGCAATACTTTTCCCTAAATACCATGAACCATGGAACACCCTGGCAATATATGCGTATCATAACCCATATATTCGGTCATGCCAGCCCTGCTCAGCTTTTTGGCAATCTCTTTATCATTCTTCTTCTGGGCCCAATACTTGAAGATAAATACGGAAGCAGCAGAATTCTTGCAGCCATCTTCGCCACTGCCCTTATCACAACAGCTATCCAGATCTCGTTTATTCGCGAACCAATAATGGGTGCAAGCGGCATTGTATTGCTCTACATTATTCTTGCCTCGGCAATCAATCTGAAAAAAGGCGCAATACCCCTTTCCTTTATTCTTGTCTTTCTAATATTTATCGGCGGAGGAGGACTTCTGACAATATCCCAGTTCTCCCATATTGTCGGCGGTATTGGCGGTGCTGCGGTTGTTTTGGCCATTCTGAAAAAACAAAAATCCGCAGAAGAATAAAAAAACTTCCCCTTTATTATATTTTTAGAGTATATTAACATTGTCTGCGGTTAATATGTATCAACGGAACAACCATTATCCACAATACAATTTCCAAAGAAATGATATTTGAAAAATTGATTCAGGTGTATCTTTGTGTGGTGTCGTCACAAAGTATGTGCCAGTGTGAACTATAATAGACGACACTTTTCAGGAGTATTTGTATGAATATTTATGTTGGTAACATCTCTTGGGGTGTTAAAGAAGAAGACCTTCGTGACGCTTTCGGAGCACATGGCGAAGTAGAATCTGCGAAAATCATTACGGATAGAGAGTCCGGAAGATCCAAAGGGTTTGGTTTTGTTGAGATGCCGGACGATGAAGAAGGACAGGCTGCCATTGATGCGCTCAATGAGCAGGAGCTTGACGGTCGCCCGCTTCGGGTAAACGTTGCTCGTCCTCGTAAACCGCGAAACGATAGCTGGAACTAGTACTTCCAATTGCAAAACAAAAAGAGGAATGATTTTTTCATTCCTCTTTTTGTATGCCCACACTGCTCTGTTGTAATATATTTACCAATACTTTCTAAGCTTGTACTGTACCTGCCCACGTTTATTCATTTAGTTCCTCACCGCAAAACCCCGCATCCTCCCGTTTTTTCCATTCTGCATTCATTACAAAGTGTTTTTAATCAGTCCGAACGAATTATCACGCTGATCATCCGTCAATTTACCTTTCAGATTCCATTAACATCACCTATGACACCACATCTCAGAACTCATATCTTCCGCAGTTGCGTCTCTAACCATGGACCACAGGTCAAAAGCATACAATTTACCGCACAAACCGGTTTTCACTAGCAGTATATTACTGTCACGGTAAGGCT
>JBNJEI010000029.1:0-34227 GCA_051745755.1 Fibrobacterota bacterium | reverse complement strand
AGCGACATCCCCGAATACTGGCCCCTGAACTCTGTTGCCGAAGGCCAGGGCGGCTGGTGGGGTGGTATCACCAAGAATCAGCTGGGGCGTCACTATGACTATGTCCAGGAACGCATCGACGACCATCGCCTCGTGGTATACACCCCTACTGAAGCTGTGGCATACCGCATAACAGCCAATGCAACAGAATCTGCCAGTGTTTCTTCTGCTGACGGAAATGACTACCTGCTAACCACTACCCTGAACCGGCCCGACCTTGATCAGCGGTACTGGGAGGAAATATCCGTAATTGTATCACTTGATGAAGCACAGGAAGAGCTCTATTCCGCATATACAAACATTTCCTCTGCACATGAAGAGGAATGGGGTGCAGCTCCGCGGATTCAGCCGCGCAAAATGGATGACGCCGGGCGCGTGTGGTCTGTATCAGTTAACCCATTCCTTTCCGATGGCGAGCTGAAAATCGGCCCTGATGTGGTTTCTGTAATTGATGATTCAAATAAAGAGAATCTCCTTAAGGAAGTTCAGTTTAACGGTGTAATAAACAACGGAATCAACCTGAGCCTGACTGAAGATGTTCATACAGTTCAGCTTTTTGACCTGCGGGGACGCATGGTGAAAGAAGCAACCCTGACATCTCAGGCAAACAACACGGTTCAGGCATTTTCCGTTACCAATCTTACAAAGGGAATGTATCTGCTGAGAATCAATTCTCAAAATGCAAATACAACCAAAACCCACCGTATTCAGCTCTGATAAAAATTTCAACCATACCTAAAAGACTGCCCCCCCACTGAGGGGGGCAGTCTTTTATAGTTTCAGCAGAAGCGTTCCGGGCCACCACGGCAAAACAGAGGCTCACACGCCCCCACCTCCCCTGACACATACACACTCCACCACTCATGACACAAACAAACCTTACGCCACACCGTGGAATATCTGCACGCAGGTGACGAAAAGACTTTTCAACACAGAATTCTGGAAACACTGCGGCTCCACGCATCCCATGTCTCAAAATCTCGGCCTGCCAAACAGAGCCAACACCATGAACACCAGGCCTTCATGCAGACCGCTTTCCCCCTCCGGCAAAACCCGGCAAAACAACCAACAGTGATAACCACAACCATACACGCCACAGGTGTTAATTTTTCGTGTTAATAATAATCTATTGCCGCCTGAAAGCGAATTTTGTGCTTAAGCAGGACGGAGTGCAACAATTTTAAGCGCTGTTTTTGATAATGCCACGACACAGCCTGCTGCACACCTCACTCTTTACAATTTACTACTCTTTCGTTGTCTTTTGAAACGGAGTATTAACCTTTTGTGAACACTTATTTGACCGGCCTTTTTTTTTGTGCGAGACAAAATGTTCTATACTACAATAAAGGGTGCAGCAACGTTATACCTATTTTAAGGAGAAGTGTATGAACACTTTTAAGTACAACTTCAAATTTTTAGTTTTGATACCAATAGCGGTATCATTAGTATTCGGGCATTTACCCAGCAAGTTCAGCGCCCTGAACCAAACGGGCCAAACAGGCAGTCCGACAAACGACTTTTCCAATCGCGGTGAGTGGAGCCCCGACGAAGAGTATCGCGGTGATCACCAAAACAATCAAGGTGATACTGTATACTGGGGAGAGTTTGAAGGACAACGCCTCTGGTGGTGGGCAAAATTCTATGCAAAAGGTGAAAACACCACTCCCGGTGAATTTGCTCCTGAAGGCGGAACCTCTCCATGGGTGCTTATTAATTCTGCTTCAGCTATCGAAGACGGCACCGTGGATTATGAATGGAAAGGCTGGAACGGCGACATGGAAAACATGACCGGTTTGGATGCCCAGGTCCCTACCTGGAGACACGGTGCTGAAGGTGCCTATGCCTTTACTCATGATGACATCGGCGCCATGCCCCTTGATTTATCCGTTAAACCTGCCATTGATCTTGCAAAGGACTATCCCGAGATTAAACAGGCCTGGGGTGTATTTGTTGGAGAAATGCAGGACGAAGAGTGGGAATATGCCAGAGAAATGGTAAAACAGGGTCACGAGATCTTCAACCACTCCATGGACCATACCTCCGCAGCGGAAGAATGGCATTGGTATTACCCCACACAAACAATATCCCCACTTGAGCCTTCCATTCCGGAAGAAATTCAGGGATTAACTGTGGTGGGTACCTGGGGTGATCCCGATCATCAGCAAACCTGGCCCTTTTACTACGAGCCAATCACTCTTGAAAGTGAGCTCGTATCCATAGAATGTTCTCCCTACTGGACTCAAAACGCTCCCAACACCCTTCCCGTTGGAGAGGAAATTGTTGATGAGAATGGCGATCCTGTTGGTGAAAACGGAGAGTCTGTCTATGTTATAGAACCCCGTGTAACCCCGAAATCCGGTGTTGAAGAAGTGACCATTGAGGAAACCGGACAAAGCCATTTTGTAAAATATACCGGTGAAAAAGAAGGGTTTATTGCTGCAACAAGCCCCACGTGGTTTGAACTTGAAGAACTGGATGATTACGGCGAAAACGGCTGGAGCAGCGAAACTGAATGGGTCCAGGATGACGAGGGGGCCCCCAGCTTTGTCGCAAAAATCCATACGGCAAAAGCCTGGGATGATGCCGATTTTCATTCAAATGTAGAAGAGTCCAAAGACAGCATTGATGCGAACGTCTGGAGTCAGGTTGACGGGCAAACCGGTCACCACTTCAGGAAAAAACGACGTGATGCCCATTACGGCTATCCCTTCGATGCGTATTCAGAGGTGTCTCACGATTACCTTTACGGAGCTGGATATACCACAGCACGTGGTGGTGCCAAATCCGGTGTTCCAACTCCCGGTGACTTTTTCCACCCCTTTCGTATCGATTTTGATGCCTTCTTCGTAACACGGAATGACTGGACAGTTAACTCTGCGGGCGATGAGTTCGTATACCCCAACAACCCCCACGTACTTATGGGTGCCAACGAAATGGTTGATTCCATTATTTCGCAAAAAGGGTATATGATCCGCGAGTTTCACGCAGTACCTGATATCCCTGATGATGAATGGTATACCAGCGACATCCCTGAATACTGGCCCCTCAACTCTGTTGCAGAAGGCCAAGGCGGCTGGTGGGGCGGTATCACCAAGAATCAGCTGGGGCGTCACTATGACTATGTTCAGGAACGTATTGATGACAACCGTATTGTGGTATTCACTCCCACAGAAGCTGTGGCGTATCGGATAACAGCCAATGCCACTGAGTCGGCAAGTGTTTCTGAAGACGGTGATGACTTCCTTCTGAGCACCACCCTGAACCGTCCTGATCTTGATCAGCGGTACTGGGAGGAAATATCCGTAATAGTATCACTTGACGAAGCAAAGGATGAGCTCTACTCCGTATATACAAACCTTGCCTCTGAGCATGAAGAGGAATGGGGTGCAGCTCCGCGGATTCAGCCGCGCAAAATGGATGACGCCGGACGCGTATGGTCTGTTTCGGTAAACCCATTCCTTTCTGATGGGGAATTGAAGCTTAGCACTGATGAAAGTGTTTCCGTGATTGATGATTCAAATAAAGAGAATCTTCTGCAGGAAGTACAATTTAACGGTGTGGTAAACAACGGAATTAATCTGAGCCTGACTGAAGATGTTCATACAGTACAGCTTTTTGACCTGCGGGGACGCATGGTGAAAGAAGCAACCCTGACATCTCAGGCAAACAACACGGTTAAGAACGCTTTTTCCGTTAATAATCTGACAAAGGGTATGTATCTGTTGAGAATCAATTCTCAAAACGCAAATACAACAAAAACCCATCGTATTCAGCTGTAATATCTGATTACACTGATGCGTCAGTATACAGGGGCGGCCGCAGGGCCGCCCTTTTTTTGGGGTGTTGCAATTAAGGAGTTCAACCCGAAAAATATGTACTGATTGCATCTGCATCACGTAACAAGACCGATACCTCCACCGACCATGACACCGAAACCTCTTTGGGGGGATTAAGAATGCCCCGAATCTATCCTCTGGACCAACAATTGTCTTCCCGATTTGAACACTGAGGATAGTCAATACTGCTGGTTTTAGGCTTAGGTTTTATTACCGGAGACTGCTTTTTTATTGCCCATACCCCTCTCTTCATTCCTGATATATTTTCAGGAATAAAAGGAGAAACGTAAATGATCGCAATTATCGACTACAAAGCGGGAAATCTTACCTCCGTGAAGCGGGCCTTTGATAAAATCGGAGTGGAAAGCCGCATACTCTCGGATACTCAGGCCATAGAAAATGCCGACCATATAGTCTTTCCCGGCGTGGGACATGCAAAAACCGCCATGGAAAATCTTAAAAAAAACAACCTGGACAAAGCACTGATTCGGGCATGGCAAAAAGGGACCCCGCTTCTGGGCATCTGCCTGGGGACCCAGATTATATTACAGCATTCCGAAGAAGGCCCCGTGGAAACACTCGGGCTGTTAGAGGGCCGCTGTAAAAAATTTTCCCTGCAGAACCCCGAGCTTTCCATTCCCCATATGGGATGGAACAGTATAGACATTACGCAAAACCACCCTCTTTTAGCCGGCATAGATTCAGGAGCTGAATTTTATTTTGTTCACTCCTATTACCCCGCGGTGTATGATGATACCACCATAATCGCTACCACGGAATACGAAATAATCCTTCCCTGCGCCCTGGGGCAGAAAAATCTCTTTGCAACACAGTTTCACCCGGAAAAAAGCGGCCCCGCAGGCTTGCAGATACTTAAAAACTTTTCTCAATGGGACGGCTCTTATGCTGAGTAAACGTATTATTTCCTGTCTTGATGTACGTGACGGAAACCTGGCAAAAAGTGTTAAATTTGTCAATACAAAAGATATCGGAGATCCCGTTGAAAAGGCACGGCAATACTACGAAGAAGGCCTGGATGAATTGGTGTTTTATGATATAACCGCCTCCAGCGACAAGCGCAATATTATGATTGACGTGGTGGAACAGGTGGCCCGACAGGTGTTTATTCCGTTTTCTGTCGGTGGGGGACTGCGCCGGGTTGAAGACTGCTCACGGGTCCTTCAGGCGGGAGCAGAAAAAATAAATGTTAACAGCGCCGCGGTTAAACGTCCCGAACTTATTCGTGAAGCGTCCCAAGCATTCGGCGCCCAATGCGTAGTATTGTCCATGGATGTACAAAAAACTGCCAAAACGGCAGCAATACCTTCGGGCTATGAAATAGTTATCAACGGCGGCCGTACCCCCATGGGAATAGATGCCCTTGAATGGGCAAAAAAAGGGCAGGAGCTGGGGGCCGGTGAGCTTGTAATCAATTCCATTGACGCCGACGGAACCAAGGACGGCTATGAACTTTTTCTAACTCGGAGCATAGCAGAGACTGTCTCCATACCGGTTATTGCCTCAGGCGGAGGCGGTACCCCGGAACATCTGTATCGGGTGCTCACGGAGGGCAAAGCAGATGCAGCCCTGATAGCATCAATTCTTCACTACGGAGAATACTCCATCAGTGAGATAAAACAATATCTTGACCGACAGGGTATTAATATACGAAAGACATTTTAGTATTTCTGAATATCTTCAGCAAGCTGCTCCAGGCGTTTTTTGTAGGCATCCCAATCAGAAACAGGCAGAGTGGCAACTCCCGTATCAACGGCGGCTCTGGCAACGGCATAACTCTCCTCAACCAACACACGGGGATCCATGGGTTTGGGGATGATATACTCGCGGCCAAAGTTCAGGGCTGTGAGTCCGTACGCATCAAGCACATTTTGCGACACCTCACCGGTGCGCGCAAGTTTGGCAAGGGCCTTCGTGGCTGCAACCTTCATTTCTTCATTGATGGAAGTCGCTCCCACATCCAGGGCGCCGCGAAATATAAAGGGGAACCCGAGAACATTATTGACCTGATTGGGAAAATCAGAACGCCCCGTAGCCATGATGCAATCAGGAGCAGCCCTTCGGGCATCATGATATCCGATTTCAGGATCGGGATTTGCCATGGCAAAGATAATCGGCTGTGCCGCCATGGAACGAACCATATCGGCATTTACAACCCCTCCTGTTGACAAACCGGCAAACACATCTGCACCGGCCATGGCATCAGCGAGGCTGCGGCAGGATGTGGGGCGGGCAAATTCCTCTTTGTATGATCCCGCAATACCCGGACGGCCTTCATAGATAACCCCCGAACTGTCACACATAAGGATATGTTCTTTTTTTACTCCCAACTGAATATAGTGACGGGCACAGGAAACAGCCGCTGAACCGGCTCCGGAGAATACAACCTGAATATCTTCAGGGTTCTTTCCCTGGATTCGGCAGGCATTCAGCAGCGCGGCTCCGGAAATAACCGCCGTCCCATGCTGATCATCATGAAAGACCGGTATACCCATGGTCTTTTTCAAGGCATCTTCAATCTCAAAACATGCAGGAGCAGCAATATCTTCAAGGTTTATACCACCGAAGGTCGGCTCCAGGGCCTGAACAATGGATATAAAGTCCTGTGTGCCTCTGCTGTTAAGCTCCAGATCAAATACATCGATATCCGCAAAACGCTTAAACAAAACGCCTTTCCCCTCCATAACAGGCTTGCTTGCCAGGGGACCGATATTTC
Source organism: Fibrobacterota bacterium (assembly GCA_051745755.1). Classification (GTDB taxonomy): domain Bacteria; phylum Fibrobacterota; class Chitinivibrionia; order Chitinivibrionales; family Chitinivibrionaceae; genus Chitinivibrio. Next base: position 27,618 of record JBNJEI010000029.1, on the reverse strand, counting down.
CAAGCCCTAGAACAGCCGTACCATCACTAATAACAGCAACGAGGTTTGACTTGGCAGTGTACTGAGCAGCATACCGGGGATCCCGTGCAATTTCACGGCAGGGAGCTGCAACTCCGGGGGTGTAGGCATAGGAAAGATCTTTTTGCGTTTTGCAGGGTTTTGTCAGGGTCACTTCTATTTTACCGGGTCTTTTCCGGGAGTGATACTCAAGAGACTGCTTTTTAAGGGACATAGAGGCACCTCGATATTATTTTTTGACTTTTGCTGACGGTAAAATATATTATAGTACCTGTATAATTAGTTTTAGATTTACGAGGGTACGACAAAAGTTAGGAAATAATGGTGAGACGGGACACTGCAAAACTTGAAATAAACAATAAAAAAATCAAACTCCCCATAGTCTATGGAAGTGAAAACAGGCTTGGTCTGGATATATCAAACCTGTATAAAGAAACAGGTGCCTATACCTATGATTCGGGGTTTTCAAACACCGCAGCCGGTTTCAGCAATATCACCTATATTGACGGCACCAAGGGCATTTTACGGATGCGGGGATATAATATCGAAGACCTGGTGGGCAACTGCTCCTTTCGCGAAGTCGCCTATCTTATGGTTCACGGTTCCCTGCCCAATAAAAAGGAACTGGACCTTTTCAGCAAGTATCTGACAGAACATTCCCTGATTCATGAAGATATGCACCACTTTTTTTCCGGCTTTCCCTCAGACTCACACCCCATGGCAATACTGGCCTCAATGGTAACATCTCTTTCCAGTTTCTATCCCGATCTCGGAGAGAGTGATTCAAGCTTTGACATAACCGCCGCCCGACTTATCTCAAAGGTCAGAACCATTGCGGCATTTTCCTATAAGAAATCTCAGGGACAGCCCATCGTCTATCCGCGATACGACCTCTTTTATTGCGAGAATTTCCTCAATATGATGTTCGGCTCCCCCGTTCGGAAATACGAACTGGACCCTCTTCACACAAAAATCCTCGACAAATTGCTGATTCTTCATATTGACCACGGTCAAAACTGCTCAACCAGCGCCGTCAAGCTTATCGGAAGTGCCCGTGCCAATCTCTACGCTGCCATTTCCGCCGGGATATGCGCCCTTTGGGGCCCTCTTCACGGCGGTGCAAATCAGGCTGTGATTGAAATGTTTAAATCCATACGGCGGGACAACAACGATGTCACGAAATATCTCAATATGGCCAAGGACAAATCCAACCCCTTTCGGCTAATGGGTTTTGGACATGCCGTATATAAAAATTATGATCCCCGCGCCCGCCTGGCGAAAGAGCTTCTGGACGAACTTTTTGCCAAACGCAATATCTCTGATCCCCTTCTGGAAACAGCACGCCTTCTTGAAGATGCAGCCCTGAATGACCCGTACTTCCAGAAACGAAATCTCTATCCAAATATTGACTTCTATTCGGGTATTCTGTATCGTGCCATCGGCATCCCCACAAATATGCTCACGGTCATGTTTGCCCTGGGCAGGCTTCCCGGGTGGATTGCCCAGTGGAAGGAATTCTGTGATAATAAGGGACGCATATACCGGCCGCGACAAATCTATACCGGCCCCAGCAACAGAGAATTTGTGCCCATTGACAAACGCTCAGCAACTCCAGCTACTCCCCGGCGGTAAGAAGCGGACCTTCATTTCCCCTATCTTCCGCAGAGCGGAAAAAGCTGATTCTCTCATATTCCTTTGCGGTTATCTTATATCCCCTGGCGCCGACTCCTTTGATGCGGTAATCCGCAAGGGTACAGTGCAGTAATGTTTTTTTCATTCTGCCCCGGGGTACCAGGTGCACCGCAAACCCGCCTTCAGTGGCCTGCGTCAACTCCACAAGCCGGCAATCCTCATCGGGAAGAACTGAATATTTTTTATCGATAATATATTTATTGATTCTGAACCGCTTGATATACAGTGTTGTACCGGCCTTTTCCTTTCGCGTATATAATGCGGTAAATACCGTTGTATTCATATCCTTCTCATCCGCCAGACCGATATAGCGCAGTCGATACCCGATAAAGAGCTTTTCCGGCACATCAATGACCTTATACCCACCTTCACGGTCAATAATAAGGATCCGGTCATAGACGGAAACCATAAACCGTGCCGGCGCATCGGCAAGATCATAGCCGATGTATCCTTTATTTCCGTTATATTTGAGTTCCCGATCCCGAATGGCGGCCTTCTGAACACTGGTGGGATTCATATCTATTATCTCTGTTCTGCGGGGAAAATGCCCTGTGTACCGCTCAGTCATCGAATCAATCCAGCGTGCTGCATAGCCAACCAGATCCTTTAACAGAGTATCAATCTCTGCAACGCGCCCCTGAATCTCATCAAGTATCTTCTTTGCCTTGCTGATGTCATATGCGGATATTCGGCGTATCGGTATGGACAGAAGGTATTCAACATCCTCAGAGGTAAGCTCACCGGGAAACTCAGAAGAAAAGGGCTGAAGCCCGTCAAAGACCGCTTTTTCCACGGTCTCCTGCTTGCGTTTGTTTTCAATATGTTTATAGATTCGTTCGCTGACAAAAATAAGCTCAAGGCTTCGGCGATGCAGCTTTTTGAGAAGTGTATCCTTTTCCAGTTGCAGCTCCCTGCCCAAAACATCCTGTAATTGTGCGGCCATAAATTCAACAACTTCAGATATTCTGAAAACACGCGGTTTATTGTCGGAAATAAACAAAACATTGGAGCTCATACTCTTTTCACAGTCTGTAAAGGCATAGAGAGATTTTATTACCTCCTCAGCGGAAAAACCGCGTTTGATTTTTAGTCGAAGCTCCACTTTATCAGTGCTGAAATCATCAATTCTGGTAACCTTTACCTTATCTGCCCGTACTGCAGCTTCAATTGAAGAAATAAGGCCTTCTGTGGTTGTGCCGTAGGGCAATTCACGGATAATAACACTTTTTGTTCCCGCCGATTCTATTTTTGCACGAACCAAAACCTTTCCCAGTCCCTCATCATATTTGCTCACATCAATGTATCCCCCCGTGAGAAAATCCGGAGCAAGAATAACAGTTCTGCCGTAGAGGCTTTCCTTCATAGCCTGCAGCACTTCAATAAAATTATGCGGCAGTATTTTTGCCACCATACCCACGGCGATACCTTCTGCTCCCTGCACGAGGGCAACGGGGAATTTGGCCGGGAAAAACAGGGGTTCTTTATTTCTCCCGTCATAGGAAAGACCGTATTCAGTTATTTCTTTATTGTATAATGTCTCGTAAGTAAGTCGGGAGGGGCGGCACTCAATATATCGCGCTGCCGATGCAGGATCACCCGTCAGAATATTCCCGAAATTCCCCTGTTTTTCGATAAAAAGTTCTTTGTTTGCCACGACCACAAGGGCAGAATAAATGGCGGCATCACCATGGGGATGGTATTTCATGCAGTTTCCAACCACATTGGCAACCTTATTGAACTTGCCGTCATCCATTTCAATGAGGGAGTGAATAATACGCCGCTGCACCGGCTTAAGCCCGTCTTTAATATGCGGTATAGCCCGTTCCTTTACAACGTAAGAAGCATATTCGAGGAAATTCTCATTAAAAAGTTCGTTTAAATACGCCATAATCATCCCGTAAGTTATTTTATTGTATAAAATAGTTTTTACCTCCTGTAATGATGAATTTTAATTTTTATGTTGCGCAGGAACGCCAACCATGGGTAATTCTTTAGGATATTTTTCAATGTAGGTGATATGCTGGGAAAAAAACACAGAAAATTTATTGCGGAAACACATCATTTTCTCCATATATGCGGTCAGGGGCACGAAGCCTTTATTGCTGCCATGAATATTTTCCTTGAAGAGGGGCAAAATGCATCCTATACCCACCAGGGAGAAGAGCTTATGCGCCTGGAACGTGAAGCTGACAGGGCCCTGTTCACTATTAAGGATATGCTCTACGGCGGATTTCTTCTTCCCGATTCCCGTGAGGATATCGCCCAGCTTTTTGAAACCTGCGACAACACCGTGGACATCGCAGAGGATACCATACGATATATTATCTCGCGTAATCTTTCTCCCCTTTCCTTTGCAGAGGAGGAAACGAAAAAGCTCCTCCTGTCCGAGACGGCATGCTTTGAAAAAACAGTCCATACCATTAAGAGAATTTTTGAAAAGAATAACCGCACACAAATAAAAAATGCCATTGAGGAAATCGGCGATATGGAAACCGTCTGTGATGGGATTGAGTTTTCAATTATATCAAATATTTATCAACAGGAGGACTCCACCATTCCAAGGATGGAACATGCAAAGCTTATTGAAAAAATCAGTAATATAGCAGATGCCTGCGAAGATACCGCTGCAATTTTAGGCATAATGAATATAAAGAGAATACTGTAAAATGTTCAGATTACTGGGATCCGTTCTTCTTGGGTGGGGGCTGGGAGCAAACGACTCGGCAAACATATTCGGTACTGCCGTTTCATCCCGGGCAATACGATATTCCTCCGCGGTCAGCCTTTCGGCATTATTTATCATTTTGGGAGCATTCCTGCAGGGGCATGAAGGCATAGAAACAATAAGCACCTTTGCCGGACAAAATCAGAACACCGCCTTTATAACCACCTTCAGTGCCGCCCTGTGTGTCATGTTCCTCACTATTATGAAATTACCCATCAGCACTTCACAGGCTGTGGTGGGAGCAATTATCGGCACCCAGCTTTTTGGATACTATTTTCTTAAGACAGCCCCCGTCAACCTCTCAGGGCTGACAAAAATAATTCTCTGCTGGCTTTCAACCCCCCTGGGAGGATTTTTCTGCGCCCTTGCGTTCTACAAAATACTCCATGCACTTATCACCCGTCTGAGACCGTCTCTCTGCACCATTGACCAACTCATAAAATACGGCCTTATTTTTGCCGGCTGCTACGGAGCCTATGCTTTGGGAGCAAACAACGTTGCAAATGTTACGGGAGTATTTGTGGGAGAAAACAATCTTTTGACCCCTGTTCAGGGGACAATTATAGGCGGTCTCAGCATAGCCTTGGGAGTGGTTACCTACAGTAAAAATGTAATGAATACCATCGGAAAAAACTTTATCCCATTGGACGGATTTTCCGCTCTTGTCACAGTACTTGCCCATGCTGCTGCAGTACATATCTTTGCGGTTATCGGGGTTCCCGTATCAAGTTCTCAGGCCATCGTCGGTGCTGTTATCGGCATCGGATTTATAAAAAACATCGAATCCATCCACTACAAAACGGTTCTCAAAGTTTTCTCAGGGTGGTTTGTAACGCCCCTGCTCTCCCTTATCATCTCCTTTGGCCTGACATTTCTCTCCCATATGAGGCTGGATGTGTGATATGAATGATTCTGACATTACACTACTCTGCATCAGCAGTAATAAAACAGTCCAGCACGAGGTGTCAAAGTGCCTACACGCCGATGAAATGCTTATGGTTGCAGAAACGATCGCTGATTTTGAAAGCCCGACCACACTGGATGCCAGCCTTTTTATTCTTGATTATTCAGACAAGGTATTGAGCCGTAGTGTTTCTGAAAAAATTGCACAGGATCCCTGGCTGTTCCCGCAAAATATCATTCCCATCGTCACAGCGTATGGACAAAAGGACAGATCTCAAAGCAAGCTGCCTAATATACTTGCAGACATTCCCGCCTCGTCAATTTCCTCCTCCCTTTCTTCAGTTCTGGCAGTAATCCGACAAAATCGCTGCCTCCTCTGGACACGAACACATACACATGTTTTAAAGCAGTATTACTCCGGTGTTTTTTCAATCGCCAATTCAATCACCGAATCGGAAGTATTGGTTAACCTTGTGTGCACCCTACTGTATAACACCGGCAAGATAACCGGTCAGGGTAGAAGTCTTCTCAAAACAGCACTTATGGAGCTTCTAATTAATGCCATCGAACACGGAAACTGTGAAATCGGCTATGAGGAAAAAAAGCACTGCCTTGAAAATAACAGAAGTATACACGCCCTTATGGCCCAAAAACTTCAGAACGAAACTATCAGGAAACGGCGTGTATGCTTCTCCTATACCATTAATGACCGTGAATCGCTTTTTACCATTACCGATGAGGGAAAAGGTTTCAACTGGCGAAAATATATCGAAGAAACGGGCTTCAGGGATTATACCGGTGCCAACGGACGGGGTATAATCATTGCTTTTTCTACCCTGAATACGCTTCAGTATAATTCCAAGGGAAATGTGGTTCACTGCTCTATCTCCAACAAAACACCCGGATCCAATGATATTCCGGCACTTTTCAATCAGGGAAAAACCATTTCTCTTCCGGCCGGGGTGTGTCTGACAGGAAAACAGGAGTTTCAAAACAGTTTTTTCTTTATCATCTCCGGACGCTTACGCTTCTCCGTTCAGGATGTCGTCATATCAACCATTCCATTCAACCACGCCTTTATCGCTGAAACATCCCTGCCGGATGATGAGGCAATACGTGGAAAAATAACCACAGATACCCCGGCAACACTGATTCAGACAGACCGGCAAACCCTTCTTCGCAATTTATACACCAGACCGCAGTACGGCGTCCTTATTGCAAACATACTGGCTCACCGGCTCAACAGGGGAAATCATGTGATTTCGCGGTTACTTGATCCTTCTCAGGGAGGTGAATATGGACACGTTACAGACCCTGAATGAATTTCTTCGGGAACTGAAGAAAATCCGACGGTATTCAGACCATACCATCAGCTCCTATACGCGTGATATACGTCAGTATATGTATTTTACCGAAGAGGATGTCCCCTCCTCACCGGAATTACTTTTTACCAGGCCCCGGCTTCGCGCTTATTTTTATCACCTGGCACAGGAAAAGAGAAAAACCAATACAATACGACGAAAACGGGCGGCATTACAGGCCTTTATCAATTACTGTCTGCGAAACAATCTTATGAGCACCAACCCGCTGAAAAACATCGGTCAACCCAAAAAGGAGCACACCCTCCCCAAAACAATAGATGAAGCCGATACAGAAAAAATGGTCCGGGGAACCACAGAGGGCAAACATACTCTCCGTGATACCGCTATACTGGAGCTCTTTTACGGAAGCGGACTGCGCCTTGATGAACTGCACCAGCTGAATATACGGGACATAAAGGAAGCGGGCGGAACCGTAAAGGTAACGGGTAAGGGACAAAAACAGCGTATTGTCCCCCTTACGGAATATTCGATTATGTGCATTAAAAATTATCTCAACCGCGAGCGGGAATCCTGCCCAAAAAGCGCGCCGCTTTTTTCCAGCGCACGAAATACCCGCCTCTCAAAACGTCAGATTCAGCGCATAGTGAAATCAGTTCTTCAGGAAACAACCCATTCTTCAGCCCACAGCCCGCACAGCCTGCGCCATACCTTTGCGTCCCAGCTCCTGGATCGCGGTGCTGATATTCGGGTTGTTAAGGAGCTTTTAGGGCATTCTTCACTCAACACAACACAGATATACACGCACCTGTCACGCCAAAAGCTGCGGGATGCATTTCTTCAGTCACATCCCAGATCGGGGAAGAAGGACTAAAAATCGAGGGTCAGGGCAACACCGTTTCCGGTATAATTGAATGAAAGAGGAGCAGTGCTTTCTTCAACAGAACGCTCCAGAATCCGCCGGGCGGAAATAAAATTACTCAGTGCAAGATATTCCAGAAATCCCCCGAATCCAAGGGCGGAAATACCCAGTCCAAGAGAAAATGCTCCACCATCGCGCTCAAAATAATTATAGGACATGGCCGCCCCGCTTCCCATAAAAAGCCCGCCGCTGAGAGCCAGAATGGTACCGCTTTTACGGAGTTCCTGCGATTGCTGAAGGGCGAAAACCGCTTCGTCAATGTCATCGGAAAATGACGATGCACCGTAAAAAATTACACAGATAAGCGAAAAAATAAGATGTTTCTTCATAGGAACACTCCACAAAAAGGTTTCCGTAGTAGTATACATAAAAAACCGAAGCTGTTGTTCACCTAGGATAATTTTATTTTTCTTCGGTCCAGTTCCATATCAAGCATCTGAGCCACATCCTCTATTGAGAGATCATGTGTATCAAACACAATATCTGCTTCCGGCTCTATGGCTTCAATAACCTTGTCGACCCTGCTGAAGAATGTCCGCTTGGCGTCCTCCACTCCTTCAAGGAATGCAGGAGGTCCGTTTTTGGCCACGCGCTCCCATAAGACTTCATAGTCGTTTTTGAGAAGGATTACATAGGAATCGCGGGCAAATATATCCCGAATTTCCGGCAGCAGAAAGGACGACCCCCCCGTGCTGACAACAACGGGACTTTTCTCAGCAATCATCTGTGCGCTGCGGATTTCATATTCACGGAAAACATTCTCGCCGTGACGCCGGTAAATTTCTCTGAAGTTCAGCCGTGCGCCCTTATCTTCACGAAACAGCTTCTCTATCATATTGTCAAGATCATAAAAGGAAGCATTCAACAATTCTGCCAAGCGATTTCCGATATTACTTTTTCCAGAAGCCTTTGGTCCCGTAATAAGAATTCTTTTCATATAATCCCCTGTTAATATCCAAATGTATAATCGTGGAGTTTATATTTTATCTGCTTAAATAAGTTTGCCACTGATCTGTCCGTGGGTTCATCATACAATACACTGGTGTATTTTTCCGCCAGGTCATATACATTCTGCATTTCATCTGATCCAATCTGTCGGGTCGCTGTTTCAAGCTCTGCCAACATGGTTCTTCTCATCTCTCCGGCAAATTTCCGCCGATACTCTTCGTCGGAATTGACAAGAGCCGCTTCGTATAAGAGAAAATGACTGAGTATTGATGCTCCGATTATATTCGGAGCAAAATCATTGTCATAGGTATACTGTTCAGAAATATCCGGTATGCGGACATTCGTCATATCCCGTCGCGGAGTATCGCCATCCATCAAACGGTACGAATACTCAATATCTATATCTGTACCAGCCAGACTCTCGTCACCAACGTGAAAGAAAATATATTTTTTCCCGCCCATGGGTACACTATTAATAAAATATCCTTCCTCTTCCGCCCCCCGACCTTCTGAGACAAGCCCGCTTCTGAGTGGATGAGATAACTCAATATTCACATCATACACGGCAGGAGACGTTATATACCTGTCGAGATCAGAGATCAGCCCGGGAATATGGGTACTGCTGTCCCGGGGGACATACAGAGCCCGTCCACCGGTCTTCTCAGAAAGATCAAGCATATGATCCTCCCTAAAGTTTTCCCCATATGAAAGGGTATGCACGGTGACGGAATTATCCGTACTGAAAGATATAAAATCCTCCAGAATATTCTGTGCATCCTCCCCTTCATCAGGTTCTCCCAGGGTGGTGAAAAGAATAATATCCCGCTGATTTTCTCCGGAGGGGGAGGCGTCAATAAGGTTTTGTATTCGGTCAAAGGCTGCAGAATACGCCCTGCCGCGGTCGGAATTTATCATGCGAAGGGACTGAGCCAGCTGCTCTTCATTTCCCGATATCTCCGTCAAAGGCATAAGTGTCCTGACGGAACGGGAGTACGTAAGTATTGACAACTGATCACCTGCAGAAAATTCAGGCAGAATCTCTTCGACACCCTCAACCATCCCGCGGGTAATACCGCGGTGCAGATCCTGGGATACATCAATAACAAGATACAGCCGGACCGAACTCTCCTTTGTCTGCGCAGCAGTATCAAATCCCACGCTGATCATCCCGCGAAAGGTATCTTCCTGTGCCGGCCAGCGATCGTGCTGAAACCCCATATCCACAAAATCAGCCAGGAGGATACGGGTTGATAAAATCATCACTGCAAAGACTGTAATCATGCTGCTAATCCAGTTTAAAGTTTTGACCCAAATATATTCGTCGCGCTTCCTCATTCTCAGACAGCTCGCGTGAAGTTCCGTGAATAAGAATTCTTCCCTCAGACATAATATATGTTCTATCCGTGATCCGCAGGGTCTCCCGTACGGAATGATCCGTAATCAAAACACCGTATCCCCCTTCTTTTAACCGGGCAATAATATGCTGAATCTCTTCAACAGCAATGGGATCAACGCCGGCAAAGGGTTCATCCAGGAGTATAAAATCGGGGTCAATGGCAAGACACCGCGCAATCTCCACTCTTCGCCGCTCTCCGCCTGACAGGGAGTATCCCGGGCTTTTTCGCAGTCCCTGCACCGCAAACTCTTCAAGCAGGGCCGCGGTCTTTTCTTTTCTCTTCTTCCACGAAAATCCGCGCCCCTCAAGAACAGCCAGAATATTTTCCTCCACGGTCAGGCGCCGGAATACTGAGGCATCCTGGGGAAGATACCCAATTCCCAGGCGTGCCCGCCTGTGCATGGGAACCCGTGAAACATCCCTTTCGTTAAGATAAATATTACCGCTGTCAGGGCGGATATTTCCCACAATCATATTAAACGTGGTACTCTTTCCCGCGCCGTTGGGGCCCAACAATCCTACAATCTCATTTTTTTCAAGACGCAGGAAAACTGAGTCCACCACGGTTCTTCCTGAGAAACGCTTAACCAGATTCTCAACACGAATATTCTTATATCCCTTATGTGTCTTCACGCATACCTCTATTGTGTTCGTTGCAACTCACCAAAAGCTGATCCGCCCATATGTAATGAATCCACACGTCCCCTGTGAAATTGTAAATACAGTGAATCCCCCGTCAACTCATTCACCCTGTCAGAATCCGTATGATATATTGTCCTGACATCGACAAATGATGAAAATGACCGCAGTGTATCAGACAGATAATTATAGACCAGGGTATCACCCCAGACCACGTCTTTCTTTTCGGGATCTTCAAATATCTGCATCTGCGCAGAGGGCCACAAACGAAGCTGTGAAACACGGCCTGTGTCGACATGTACAATCATGGTGTCGGCAAAGGCAGTGGTATGGCGCCCGCTTTCCTGCTCATATTGACGGGCCTCTTTCATACCAAAAACCCGAAGACGTGTCGGGGACCCATCAGCAAAATCCGCGGTAATAAAGCGCGAGAGTATATGCAGAGCAGCATTTTCAGCCGTATCCGTACTACGTATCAGCTCAGCATCATTCCGTGCGCGAATACGGGAAATCTGCCGGGAATCAATACGAAAGAGGAGTTCCTCCGCGGCAATCGAAAGAGAATACTCCGATTCCTCCTCAGCAAACTCTGCCCGGGGCGCACCTCCGGTGACACAAAACCTGTCGAGCTGCTTTTTTGTAAAATACACCCGAAGAGAATCCCCGGATACATGTCCCGGTCCATGGTCAAAACGGGCAGTATTATAAAACAAAAGAGAGTCTCCCCCAGGCCACATCATCGCCGTATCCGCAGTTCCTGATAAATCATCGCCACGGACCTGAAGATTCCCGTAGGCTTGCCCGGTACCGCGAAAATAACTCATAAAATCTGCCGTAAGAGTGATAAGGGTGTCCTTGGAAGCTGAGGGAGCGGGCTGATCCTGAAGAGTTATTCCCGTGCGGGAAAACAGGAAAACACTGTCCTGACGAAGAAAATAATCCGCCGTATCTGAATAGATCAACATATTATCCGTGCTGTCAAAGAGCTCCACATTTTCTGTTAAACGCAAAACCTCTCCACGACGACCATAATGCGCCTGATCACAGGTAAGGCGGTATCCCGGGGAGGAAACCCGTACTGCTCCACTCATGGAAAATTCACCCTGCTCCCGATAGAGTATAACCGTATCTGATACAATACGGACATCTCCGTAATCAAAGGTAACATCACCAAAGAGTTTACTGACCATAGTGCCGTCGGAAACGGCGTTAACATTTCTGTCTGCATGGACCAAATGCAGGTCTTTTTCTCCTTGAACTGTCACAATGCACATGGAAACCATGGCAAAGAAATGAATAGCCTTACTCACGGGTATCCCCGTCTTTGTCCTGAATCATATCATTGAAATCCGAAAACTGTCCGGCCACATTGCTGTGAAATGACCACCAGGAAAAATCCTCTGCAGCTTCAAACCCCTTTCCGCGCATGATTTCACCCGATGCAGTCTCAATTTCAACATAATCGGGAGAGGTAAGAATACGGTCTGAATTATTCCAGTACAGACTTTGACTTTGTATGGTCTTCCCGTCGGCGGTTTCAATTCTCACTCCTCCCCATAATTTAAATTCACCCAGGGATTCATCGGTATATCCGCTGTCGGCGGTTACCGTTGTTGCCAGGGCCCGGTCCTCATCAAAAAGCTCCATATATACGGGAATCACAAGCACAGGGGCCTGACTGTTTTCACGCAACATACGATCCGCCTCAAGCTCCCAGAGCAGAAGCTCTCCGTCATAGGCACGCATCAACGTCTGGGAAATAACCTGGCGTCCCGCTGCGGCACGGCTCTGACTTTTCCGCAGCTGCCTGCTTTCGCGGTCACATGAAATCAGAAGCAGGCCGAAACAGGCCGCACACAGGAAAAAGACGATTCTGCTTCCCACACTGTCCTCCAAAAAACACATGATCCGTACTGATTGGTATTACGTTTTGCGGTTTCTCTGTTTTCAATGTATTTTAGGATAATATAAATAAATAGCGGACAGACAGAGGCATGGGACACAGATTTATTGAAAAAATAACCACCCTTTTTTTTGACATCCTCGCAATTAACATCGCGCTGATAATCACCTATCTGGTGCGATATGAAAGTTCCCTCTTTGAAGGAACCTCTCAATACACGGGCCTTCAGGATTTCCTGAGTTTCTCCCTGGCATTTACCACCACCGCGGCATGGCTGTTCCTCTATTTTATCAACGGCCTCTACCGGGACTGGTTTAAAGAATCCCGCCTTGATGAATTTTTTGTTGTTGCCCGAACAATTCTCATGGGAATATTCCTGCTCTTCCTCATGATATTCAGCGACGAACTCCTTACCATTGCCCACGATCAAAGCACTACCTTCACAAAAAAGATTTCCGATATATTCCACCAGGTAAAAAGCTCAACACTGATCATTTATGCTGCAAGTCTTCTCGTATCGGCAACTCTTATCCGGTTTGTTATGCACAGTATCTACAGCTGGATGTTTAAACAGGGGATTGCCACACAGAATATTATTATTGCCGGAGCAAACACATCGTCACTGAAATTAATCAGGGAAATAAAGAGCAATCCGCAGCTGGGGTATGTATTCCTTGGATTTGTGGATGAAGAGAAAACGGGCAGTCATGACGGGTATCCTATTCTGGGCAATTATCGCGATATTCCCGGGCTGACTCATCAATACGAAATCAACGGTTTAATTATATCCCACATCGGGAACTCCGCCAGGGATATACTTGAAATACTTAAATACTGCTGGGATAAAAAGCTCACTATCTATATGGCCCCGTCTCTCATGGACGTCATTTCAGGCCATCTGAAAACCCACGAAGTGGCCGGTATTCCACTTATCGTTTTACTTCAGGATCATATGCCCTCGTGGCAGGCACAGGTCAAACGCCTCTTTGACATTGTGATATCAATTGCAATCCTGGTCCCCTTTGCCCCCCTGTGGTTCTTGGTGGCAGGCATAATAAAAATAACCGACCCGGGACCAGCCATATACACCCAGGAACGTATCGGGCAAAACGGAAAGCCCTTTACCATGATGAAGTTTCGGTCCATGTATGTTGATGCCGAAGCGCGCAGCGGCCCTCAATGGGCAACCGATAATGACCCGCGCATAACTCCCTTTGGAAGGTTTATGCGGAAAACACGGGTTGACGAAGTTCCTCAGCTGATTAATGTTCTTAAGGGAGAAATGAGTTTTGTCGGCCCCCGGCCTGAGCGGCAGTATTTTATTGAAAAACTCAAGAAGGATATCCCCTGGTATGTAAAACGCTTGAAAATGAAGCCGGGGATTACCGGATGGGCACAGGTAAAACACAAATACGACGAAACCATTGAAGATGTGAAAACAAAAGTAATGTACGATCTCTATTATTTTGAAAACATGTCACTTCTGCTTGATCTCAAAATCATCATCCAGACCATTGTGGTTGTCTTTACCGGCAAGGGTGCAAAATGAATATCATTGCCGTGGACGAAGGAAACAGCCGCGTCAAGATAGCCCGCATGGACATAAAAAAAAACTCCATACTGGAAAAAAGATCTTCCACCTGCGATTGTTTTGAACAGAATATCTCACAATTTCTGAGCAACAGGAAAACGGCAGAATACCCGGTTGTTATTTCATCGGTCCGAAAAAACGGCGCAGCTGCACAACTGCAGGCTTCCGGGGTTTTGCCTGCACGTAAGATACATGTGTGCTCAGCCCACGCACCGCTGTTTGAAACTCATTACAGTTCACATTTGGGAATCGACCGCTATCTGGCCATTCTTGAAACAGTGCATCGATATCCCCGGCATAATTGTGTTGTCATTGATGCCGGCACGGCACTCACCATTGAGATCATTGAACAAAACGCACGATTTACCGGGGGATACATTCTGCCGGGGCCTTTCATGAAAGCCCGATCTCTGCAGGAAAACACGGACCTGCTCCCGGAAACATGCATTACCTTTGCATCGATAAAACACAGACCTCCCCAATCAACCCAGGAGGCTATCAGCGCAGGCATACTGTTTGAAACCCTGGGAGGAATAGAAAAGATAATCTCCCACTCCTTTCCTGCATCTCCTCCGGACAAAATTATTACCACAGGGGGCTTTGGAAAAGAGCTTTCACAATGTATGGAAGCAGAAACTCAGTATGACCCCGATCTTGTACTCTACGGCATCGCCCGGTACTTTAGGCAGGTATTTCTTTAAAACAGCCTACGGGAGTCGTCTTCTCCCGTATCATCCCGGTCTTGAGAGTCAGGTGTACCGAAATAATTAATGATATTGGAGGAATCGCGGCGGCTCTCCCCCGTATGCTCTTCACACTCATCGGGTATTGTATGGGCAAGAAAATAGGTTGAAGAGGTCTCAGGACAATATGATCCGGCAAGCTGCCCCGTCTCAGCGCACACCCTCCGTTTCACCACATCAGAGGATATCTCAAAGGATGTTCGCGGCAGTTCGCTGTGAAGAGCTTTCATAACTTCCTTCCATATAGGAATGGCCCCGCGGCCTCCGGTAATGCCCCGCCCCATGGAGCGGCGTTGATCCGCTCCGACCCAGACTCCCGCTGTATACCTGGGTGAAAACCCGACAAACCATGCATCGGAATTATCGTTGGTGGTCCCTGTTTTTCCTGCCACGGGACGGGGCACATCAGATCGTCCCAGAGAAGCTGCAGTTCCCTCCTCAACGACCTTCTCCAGCATCTTAATCATCAATGATGCAACCCCGTCGGAAAGAACCTCCTCCTCCACCGGCTCATGTCGATATATGGTTTTGCCGCTGTTATCAACAATGGAATCGATGAAATAGGGATCACGCCGCATTCCCTGATTGGGAAACACGCTGTAAGCCTGTGTCAAATCAATATTGCTGACATTGCCCGCACCAATGGCAAGGGCCGGCACCATGGGCAAGGGCCCCTCAATACCCATGGAACGGGCAAGGGGAATAACCCTATGGGTCCCCACACTCTGAAGAAGCTCTATGGCCACCAGGTTAAGTGACTTTTTTAAAGCATACTCCAGAGACACCTCTCCGTGAAAGGTTCGGTCAAAATTAACAGGCCGCCACTTTCCCTGGTCCGTATCCACCGTAATGGGTTTATCAATCACCATTGTGGCTGGAGTATACCCGTCTTTAAAGGCGGCAGCATAGACAAAGGGCTTAAATGCCGACCCGGGCTGCCTGCCTCCCTGAACAGCTCTGTTATAGCTGCTTTCGGAAAAATCCCGCCCGCCGATAAGAACACGCACAGCCCCGGTTGAATTATCAAGGGATACAACGGATGTCTGCAGTTTTCTCAGCCTTAGGGAGTCATGGAGTGCTTCAAAGGTTTCCCTGTTTTCAGAATAGAGAGAATCGAAATTTTCAAAAAGCTCATCCCGGGAAACATCGATAAGCTCCCAGGCCCGATTATCATTAATAAACATACGGTTCGGAACTCTTTGAAGTGTATCAAGATGCCGGGAAACAGCTTTTTCAGAAGCTTTTTGAGCATGTGAATGCATGGTGGTGTAGATAGAAAGCCCCTGGTGATAGAGACGGTCCTCGCCAAGCATGCGTATGACCCGCCGCCGGACTTCCTCCACAAAATACGGCCCATACCCCGCAGCCCGCTCAGCCGGATTGGCCGAAACTTCTGTATCGAGATATGACCGAAAATCTTCTGGTGAGATATACTCATTACGCACCATACTGGCCAACACCGTATTTCTTCGTGCAGCTGCACGCTGCCGGTTTCCTTCTTTGTCAGGGCGAAATGCCTCGGGTCGCTGAATGCATCCGGCAAGAAGGGCGGATTCTCCGAGTGTCAGTTCCGAAGCGGACTTACTGTAATACTGCTGACTTGCAGCCTCCATACCATACACTCCGGCACCCATATAGACCATATTCAGATAGAGCTCCAGAATTTCTTCTTTTGTATAATAGCGCTCAATATCAATAGCCGCAAGACTTTCACGTATTTTTCGGATAATACGCTTATCATGGGAAAAAAATGCATTTCGGGCCAATTGCTGAGTTATAGTGGAGGCCCCCTGTGCATACCTGCGGGAAGTGATATTCTGCAGAGCAGCCCCGGCAATCCGCCGGATATCTATTCCCCAATGGTTATAAAAACGGGCATCCTCAATAGCGATGACAGCCTCTTTCAGGTGCGTGGGAAAAGAATCCAGGGGTTTCCAGAACCGGCGTTCAATACTGAACTCATGAATCAAGTCGCCGTTCTTATCATAAACCGAACTGACAAGAGAGGGGGAAATATTGGACAACTGTTCCGGCTCCGGCAACGTTGAATGTATTGCACGGGTAAAGAAAATCGTACCGAAAATTAAAAGAGTCAAAAGTGACGTAACACATATAAGCAGAATCAGGAAAGGGACTGTTCTGTTTTTGTATTCCGGGGATCTTCCGTCAGTTCTTTTCGTGGAAAATGTTATGGGGCCGTCTGTATTCATAGGAAAAGCATCTTCTTTGAGAAATTGTATACGTAGTAAAATAAATAAATGAATATCCCCGGGATACCACTATTTTGCATTTTATAAATTCAAATGAGTGTCTAAATGTATATTCGTAATTAATAATTTCAGAGGTTTAATCTAACTTGTTTTTGAGTAATTATATTATTTTCGACACGTTGCGTGTTGAAATAGAACCGGGATACTAACGGAGAATTTATGAAGAAAACCTACACCTGGCTTATCTGCCTGTGCCTTATTTCGTTCGGCATGGCTGAAACTGTTATCACGGAAATCAACATCGAAGGTGTACAGCCTGAGGAAGAATCACAGGTAAAATCCGTCCTTCCCTTTTCGGTGAATGATCCCTACAGCAGAGAACAGATTGCAGCGGCAATCCACTCACTGTATGAGACAGAGCAATTCAAAAACGTCTCAGTGGAAACAGAGGAAACCGGAGAGAATGAAATTGCCCTCACTATTTCCGTGGAACGAAATCTGTATTGCGACCTTATTGAAATTGAAGGGTATGACGAATTCTCCAAACGGGAGATCACGGACAGTATACCCATAGACCGCGGTATTCTTATTACGGATCAACTTATATATGAGACAGAAAAAATCCTTGAGCAGATGTATTCTGAAAAGGGGTACAACAATGCCGATATCGACATTACTCTCACCGAATCAAACGTTGATGGGTATGCCATAGTCAACATAGCCATAGACGAAGGTGAACGGGTCTATATTGATGAAATCACTTTTGAAGGCAATGACGCCTTCAGCGACTTTCGTCTGCGCCGCCGTCTGAAAGAAACCAAGGAACGGCATATATTCTCCCGGGGCGCTTTTGACGACAACCAGTTTGAGTCGGATCTTGATGAGGTAATTTCCTATTACAGGAACCACGGCTATCGTGATGCCCGCATTGCGGACACGGATATTTCCTCCGCAGAGGATGATCCCAACGCTCTGATACTGTCAATTACGGTTGAGGAGGGCCCAAAGTATTATGCGGGAAACATTTTCTTTGAGGGTAATACGGTATTTGAGGATGAGGAACTGATGCAGAATGTCGTACTGTCTCCAGGAAGCACTTTTGAGCATGACCGCTATGAGCAGACCACCATGCAGATCGGTAATATGTATCGCAATGACGGCTATCTCTACTCGCAGATAGAGCCGGAGTTTGTGTACCGGGATGACACAATTGATGTAATATACGCCGTAATGGAAGGGCGTCCGGCCAAGGTCGGTTTGGTAACCATAACAGGTAACAGCAAAACCCGGGAACAGGTAATCCGAAGAAATCTCAGAGTTTACCCCGGCCAGGAATACAGCCAGGAGGATATACAACGCTCTGTACGCGAGCTGAATCAACTGGAATACTTTGAATCAATTCATCCTGATATCGTGCCCCGTGATGAAACCTCCAACATAGTTGATATTGAGTTCCGCGTTGTTGAGAAAGAACATCTGGGACAATTTTCCGCCGGCGTATCATACAGCGGCGACGGCGGCTTCGGCGGCAACGCATCAGTCTCAATTCCCAATTTTCGCGGAACCGGTGAACAGATTGATGTGGAATTTCAGAAACAGCAGGAACGCAGCCGCATATCCGGCAGTATTGTCAAACCCTGGATATTTAACCGTCCCGTTACATATACCGGACGGGTTTACTGGGAGAATGTGGATTATACCCGGGAACGCTTTCAGATATACAATTACGAACGTTTTGCCGTGGAATCCGGGCTGGGGAGACGATTCACCTGGCCCGATGATTATTGGAGCGGCTCATTCCGCTATCTCATCGGGAAGGACAAGTACAATCGCGATTACTCCAACACTGAGGACCGCCTTAACGTAAACATTGTCTCCGAAGGCATATTAAGTCGCCTGTATCTGCGAATCGGTCGGGACGACAAAGATCGGCCGCAATTCCCCACCAGCGGTTCCGCCTTTAACGTTTCAGCATATCTCGGAGGCCTTGGCGGTGACTACAACTACCTGAAAACCATTGTTGACTACGAATGGCATATGCCCCTGTTCTGGAAGTTTATCTTAGGGACGAAAGGTAAGATCGGCATGATCAATCCCCTGCAGGGTGACACGCCGCACTTAGGTCATAACGACCTGTTTCGGGTGGGCGGTGTGTATTATGATGGGGTTATTCGCGGCTACAGCGACCGGGACTTTCCGGAAAACCTCAATATGGCGACCGTTTCAAGCCAGATTTCATTCCCCGTAGTGGATCAGACATTTTATCTGGCAGCCTTCCTTGACGGCGGAAATAATTTCCAGAATTTTAACGAACTGGGCAGCGATATCTATATGGGGACCGGCTTCGGATTTCGCCTTATGCTCCCCATGGTTGGGCTTATCGGCTTTGATTTTGCCGTACCACTTAATGACGTGAATGCCCTGGGCTTTGAAAAAGAAACTTCCCGTGACTGGACCAGTCATTTTATTATGAATTCAGATTTTTAAAACAATCCTAATTGGAGGAAAGATGAAAAAATTGCTTGTGATTATGTGTGTTGCCCTGGCAGTAAGTTCAACCATGGCAGAATCCTTAAAGCTCGGTTTTATTAATTCCGACAGAATTATCAAAGAATACAGCATGGTGGAAGATGCCAAAAAAGAACTTCAGAACTTCAGTGCCGCCAAGGAACGCGAAGCCACGGAAATGGAACGTGAGATTCAGGAAATGCAGCAGCAGCTGAAGGAGCAACAGCTTATGCTGAGTGAGGAACGGCAGCAGGAAATGCTGGAAGAGGTTCAGCAAAAGACCACGGAATATCAACGTTTCCTTCAGGAGACCTTTGGGCAATCCGGCGTTATCGCTCAGAAAAACCAGGAATTGATGGAACCCATCATGAAAGAAATTGACCGTGCCGTAAACGAGCTTTCTGAAGAAGAGGACTACGACTTTATATTTGATAATGCCGTAGGCCTTATCTATGGAAAGCCTGCATTTGATGTCACAGAGCAGGTCCTGAGCAAACTGGACGCGGAATAAAACGAGGTAAAATGCAACTGTCTAAGATTATTGCGGCAGTTCAGGGACGCACAGAACAGGATATTCCCGATCGTACAATTTCGGCTGTTTCTTCCTTTGATATGGCCCGAAAAGACAGTATCATCTTTGTTTCACGGCCAAAATACATCCCCTCCGCTGAGAAATCGGCGGCGGAGGCTGTATTGACAAAAGAAGCATGGCCCGTGAAAGACAAGATAAATATCTTTGTTGATGATCCCTATTATGCCTATGCCGTAACAGCCCTCCTTTTTGAAGACAATGCACCGCGTTTTACCGAAGGGATAGATCAATCTGCCCATATCGACCCCTCTGCTCAGCTTGGGGAGGGTGTTGAGGTAGGTCCCCGCTGTATTCTCGGAAAAAATGTCATCATCAAAAAGCACACCCGCCTTGATGCAGGTGTTATAATTGAGCCCGATGTCACTATCGGTGAAGAGTCATATATCCATTCCGCAGCAACTGTTCGGTACGGTGTACACATCGGAAACCGGGTTATTATATCCTCCGGTGCTGTTATCGGCAGTGAAGGATTTGCCAATGCATTTCACCACGGCAGCTTCACACGAATCCCCTGCTTTGGTACTGTTGTCATTGAAGATGATGTTGAGATCGGAGCTAATACAACAGTGGATCGCGGGAATTTTGAAGATACAGTCATAAAAAAAGGGACCCGCATTGACAATCTGGTACAGATCGCCCATAATGTGGAAATCGGCCAATCCTGCGGTATTGCTTCTCAGGTTGGTTTTGCCGGTACCACAAAAATTGGTGATCGCGTAATGATCGGCGGCCAGGCTGGTTTTGCAGGTCACATTGCAATCGGAAATGATGTTTTCATCGGCGCAAAGGCCGGAATACCGGGATCGATACAATCGGGCAAAAAGGTTACGGGGATACCCGCCATGGATATTCGGGAACGGCGCAGAATTGATGCCGCAGAAAAAAAACTGCCCCAGGCATTGCGCGATATTAAAGCTCTCAAAGAACAAATAGAATCATTACAGGGGAACCACCAGACAGATGAAACAAAAAACAATAGCTGAAGCAGGATCATTGCACGGTACCGGTCTTCACACCGGTGCCGAATCAACAGTAACCTTAAAGCCGGCTCCTGAAAATTACGGAATCCGCTTTGTCAGGGTTGACCTGGACAATAGAACAGAAATCCCCGCCGATATAGATTTTATTGTTGGAAATGCCCGGGGAACGGCCATCGGTGTGGGAAATGCCGTGGTGCACACCATAGAACACCTTATGGCCACCCTGGCAGCCTTTGGTATATCCAATCTCCTTGTAGAAGTTGATGACGAGGAGATACCCCTTATGGACGGTTCGGCGCGGCCCTTTTTTGATCTGGTTAAGAAGCTCGGCATCCAGGAACAGGATGCTGAACAGGAATACATTGTCATCAGTGAGCCCATGTGGCTCTATGAAAACGGAAATACCGCCCTTTCCGTTTTTCCCGCCGATCAATTTCACCTGACACTTATGATGGACTTTGACAACCCCGCCATCGGTGCACAGCATACCACTCTATTCAATCTTGAAGATTTTGAAACCGATTTTGCCCCGGCACGAACCTTCTGTTTTCTTTCAGAAATTGAATCGCTGCGGGAAAAGGGACTCATAAAGGGAGCAAGCATAAACAGCGCTGTGGTTATCCAGGACAGGGACTTTTCCCAGGAAGACGCAGACAAATTGTCACAGATGCTTAAATACAATGAAGATATAACCCCCGGTTCCAACGGGTTTGTCAATGATACGCAGCTTCGCTTTGAGAATGAGTTATGCCGCCATAAGGCGTTGGACCTGGTGGGAGACCTGTATCTTTTGGGAAAACCCTTAAAAGGCCATATCCTCGGGGCACGTTCCGGACATGCTGCAAACCACGAACTGGCAAAAAAGATTCGAAAAAACTTCATAAAAAAGGAACAGAACATGAATAAAATCGACTACAGGGACATTTTAAAAATTCTTCCGCACCGATACCCCTTTCTCCTTGTTGACGGAGTTGATGCCATAGAACCGGGGGAAAGCATCACCGCCTATAAAAACGTATCTTTCAACGAGAATTTTTTTCAGGGACATTTTCCCGACAACCCAATAATGCCCGGAGTACTGCAGGTTGAAGCCCTGGCGCAGGCCGCTGGATTAATGGCGTTATACGGTGATGATCTCGACGGAAACAACCAGATGCTTTTTCTCGGCGTGGACAAGGTAAAATGGAGAAGCCCGGTGCGGCCCGGTGACAGGCTCACCCTGAAGATCACCAAGGAAAAGATGGCACGAAACATATTATCTGCAAAGGGGAAAGCCTATGTGGGTGATACCATCGCCTGTCAGGCAGAACTTAAATGCATGATAAATAAGGGGTAATATGAGCAGTCAGATAGATACGCAGGCCGTGGTGCATCCCGATTCCAACCTTGGAAAAAATGTCCGCATCGGTCCCTTTGCTGTTATTGAGGAGAATGTATACATCGGTGACAATACAGTCATTGATTCCCACGCCCGAATCGGCAGTAATACAACAATTGGCACCGACTGTCATATATTTAACGGTGCCTCCGTGGGGACCATTGCACAGGATCTCAAATATTCCGGCGAAGAAAGCTTTCTTGAAATCGGGGACAGAACAATCATTCGGGAATTCTGTACCATAAACAAGGGAACACAGGCAAATAAGGGCCTGACAAAAATCGGAAACGACTGTGCCCTTCTGGCCTACTGTCACGTGGGACACGATTGCCTTATCGGAGATAAGTTCATCTCCTCCAACGGCCTTGCCGTTGCAGGTCACGTTACCATCGGCGACCAGGTTATCTGCGGTGGAAATGTTTCTATTCACCAGTTTTCCCGCATCGGTGACCATGCCTTTATCGGTGCAAACAAATACATAACCCAGGATGTGGTTCCCTTTGCACTGATTGCCGGGGACACCCTTACGGCGTCCCTCTACGGCATAAACTCCGTGGGTCTTAAACGCCGGGGATTCTCTTCAGAGGATATGAGCACCATAAAAAAAGCCTACAAAATTCTTTTTCGGAATGGCCACACCCTCGAGGAAGCACAAAATCTGCTTGAAAAAACCTGGCCCGGTGATGAGATCATTGCCAGCCTTATACAGTTTGTCTCAAAAAGCAACCGCGGGTTACTACGATTTAAAAAATAAGAAATATTGCCCTTTGTTTCTTCTTTTATATATATTTAGGCACCAATTGTCGGGAAGTAGCGCAGTCTGGTAGCGCGCTTGGTTTGGGACCAAGATGTCGCAGGTTCAAATCCTGTCTTCCCGACCATTGCCATCCCGAAGGAATTTCCACATGTCCCTCAACACCATCATTTTCCTTCTGCTTACCGGTGGGTTCCTCTTTGGCAGAATCGGAGCAAAACTCGGTCTTCCGACGATTGTCGGGATGGTTATTTTCGGCATCCTCAGCGGCATCCTTTTTAAAGAACACACCCCGAATATCCTCTTTGAAGTGGAACCGGCGCTAAAATCATTTGCCCTCACTGTAATCCTGCTTCGTGCCGGTCTGGGACTGAAAAAGGAAAATCTACAGAAATCCGGCATGGGTGTCCTCCTTATCAGTTTTATTCCGGCACTGTGTGAGGTAGCAGCACTCACCTGTATGATACATTGGCTTTTTTCTTTTCCCTGGAGCATATCCCTTCTTACGGCAGCCATGCTCAGCGCGGTCTCTCCTGCGGTTATTGTTCCGGCAATGCTTGATTTACAGGAAAAGAAGCGGGGAAATGACAAGGGTATTCCCACTCTTATTCTTGCGGGAGCCTCCGTGGATGATATCCTTGCCATTACGCTTTTTTCGGTACTCCTTGCCATTACAGGCGGTGCCGATACAACCTATTCTGAAGCGGCAGCAACATTTCCCGCAGCAATTGCAGGAGGCATTTTCCTTGGGGCCGGTGCAGGATGTATACTCTCATGGTATATGAAACATAACAGGAACAAAATCCGGAACACGGAAAAAACCCTGATACTTCTCTCCGCGGCATTTATACTGGTTTCTGTGGGAGACATGCTTCATACGGCATCACTTCTTGCCGTAATGACAGCGGGGTTTATTCTTTTGGAAACTGCACCGGGCATTGCACAGGATCTTTCAGGAAAATTATCAAAAATATGGATATTTGCAGAAATAATTCTTTTTGTCCTCATCGGCTTTTCCCTGGATATTACTGCAGCCTATGATGCCGGCGCACGGGGGGTCCTTGTTATACTGACGGGGCTGTTTTTTCGCTCTGCCGGAGTGTATCTTTCCACTGCACCAACAGCATTAAACCATCGGGAAAAAATTTTCTGTATGCTGGCATACATACCCAAGGCAACGGTACAGGCTGCTCTTGGCGGCGCTGCACTGGCACATAATATTGAAGGGGGGGACAGTATTCTGGCCCTGGCAGTACTTTCAATCCTTATCACCGCTCCCCTGGGGCTGTGGGGTATTCGATGGGGAAGCACACACCTGCTCAACGGCCCTGCGATTCGCAATTAGTCCCGTGCTCTGTCTATTTCTTCCTGCAAGGTGTCAAAAATAAGCTCATTCCGGTTATGAGCCGCATCCAGTCCGTCGAAATCAAGAGACCGTGCGTACAGTACCATAATCAAAAAAATAATGACAATAAGAACAACCACATATTTTTTGTCTGATTTCATATGCATGAAACACTCCCGTGGAAAAAGATTGAATTTGTGAAGCCTTATTACTAATATACGAAATTTTTCATTCACGCGCTGATTTTATCCAAAAAAATCTTTTTTTTTCACACAGATTTCTTTAAAAGGCGTAAGATGCGGGGAGTAATAAATTATTTTAACGGGGCTGCAATAGATAAGAAGTAAAACCCCTTATAAAGGATGAACAAATGAATTTTATCACAGAGCTGCGCTGGCGGGGAATGCTCAATGAAATGACCCCCGGTACGGAAGAAAAACTCTCTTCTCAGTCCGTTGCAGGCTACTGCGGGTTTGATCCCAGTGCCCCCTCTCTGCAGGTGGGAAATCTTGCTGCCATTATGCTGTTGGTACATTTCCAGCGCGCAGGCCACACTCCCATCGTCCTTGTAGGCGGAGCTACGGGGATCGTAGGTGATCCCTCAGGAAAATCCAAGGAACGGAATCTTCTCACCGTGGATGAAGTAAACTATAATCTTGAACAGTTTAAAAAACAACTGCGCAAATTTCTGGACTTTGAAACCCCTGAAAATCCCGCAGAAATTGTTAATAACCATGATTGGTTCGGCTCCATGGGGTATCTGGATTTTCTTCGCGACGTGGGAAAACATCTGACCATCAACTACATGATGTCCAAGGATTCCGTGCAAAACCGCCTTGAGACCGGCCTTTCGTATACGGAGTTTTCATACCAGCTTCTCCAGGGATATGATTTCTATCACCTCAAAAAAAATAAAAACTGCGTGGTGCAGTTCGGCGGTTCCGACCAATGGGGCAATATAACCTCCGGCACGGAGCTGATACGCCGTATGAACGCCGGTGAAGCCTATGCTGTTACAGCACCCCTGGTAACGCGCGCAGACGGCACCAAATTCGGTAAATCCGCAGAAGGGCAGAAGCTCTGGCTGGATCCGACCATGACCAGCCCCTATGAATTTTATCAATTCTGGATGAATGTGGAAGATGACATGGCGGAAAAATATCTCAAGGTCTTTACCCTGCTGTCCCGTGAGGAAATTCAGCATATTGCCCGTGAGCATGAAAAGGCTCCGCATACACGGCCCATGCAGACAAAACTTGCCGAAGAGGTCACCCGCATGGTTCACTCCGATGCAGCCCTTGCCACAGCTCAGGCGGCAACCAAAATCCTCTTTGGAAACAATACAAAAAAAGAGCTGCTCAGCCTTTCGGAAGACCAGTTTCTGTCAATTTTTACCGGAGTTCCCCAGGGAAGTGTTTTGCGAAGCGATCTAAAACAGGGAATTTCCCTCATGGACCTTCTTCCCCGATGCCCGGACCTCTTTCCATCACGGGGAGCTGCACGGCGTGATATTGCAGGAAATGCTGTCTCTGTAAACAAGGAAAAGGTGCATGATGCCCACTTGCTCTTTACCACCGAAGACCTGGTAAATGACAAGTATCTGCTGATACAGCGGGGCAAAAAGAAATATTTTATCCTTGAAGCCCGATGAAGGAAATAAAACAAAAAATCCGCCGCAGAATTTCAGATACAGTGCGGGCCGGCTCCTTAGAGGAACAACGCCGGGCTGCTCAGGAAATATGGCATTTATTTTTTCAGACATCCATTTACGCAGCGGCCCGAACGTTTCTCGTATACAGCGGCATTCCAGGTGAGGTTGATACCACCCCGCTTATAAAAAAACTGAAAACTGACAACAGAAAAATTCTTCTGCCCTATTGCAAAAAAAAGGGTATTCTCGGACTGGGTCAGGTTGCAGATGAGACCGATGTAATAACCGGTGCCTATGGAATACCGGAACCCCGGCATATAAACCGCGATACCCTTTCTCTGAATGCTATTGACTGTATTATTGTACCGGGGGTTGCCTTTGACCGGAATGGCAATCGCCTGGGCCGCGGGCAGGGATATTATGATCGACTTATTGTGCAGAAACCTGCCGCTGCAGTAACCGTCTCCCCCGTATTTCCCGAACAGATTATTGATGAAATCCCCCGGGAATCCCACGACTGCCCCGTGGATGCAGTGATTGCTCCCCGCCACATATTCTATCGGGACACTGCGGTACAAACCGCATAAAACCATCACGTACTTTTGCGGTACAGTGTGAATAATATACACCGCTCTCTTTTTCGTATACTGATCTGCAGAACACTGCTGAATACGCTCATTCTTCCCGTATCTGTAAAATTCATTGGCCTCATAAAACAGGGCGTGCCCTGTCTCTGCCATCAGGGCCTCGATTACTGCCGAAAGGAGCGGCTCATCCGGAAGTTTTTTTTAAATCTGTGAAAATTTTCGGCACTACAGAAAAATTAATAGTATATTGGTAAATACAGATCCTGTGAACACATATCAGACATTCGCCGCACAAGCCACATGCCCTGCTCCCCGTCTGATTTTTCACTGTGTATTACGATCTGTGTATTACTAAGATTATACAGAGGATACTCTCATAGATCTTTCCCTGGATAACCAGATAAAAAACGTCTATGCCGCAGAAAATATTACTTTGGAAAACGGAGAGATCAGGAGCGATGAAACCGTATATCCCGATACTCAATCGCAATTACGAATATCCGCCGGACGGGGTATCATTCTGCAGCCAAACTATACAATACAGAGAGGCAGCTCTGTGGAATTACGAATTGATGAAAATCTACAATAACCATAGTGATTACGGAGGACCACCCATGAAAATATCTCTACTGATGCTTATCACCACCCTGAGCATTTTTGCTCAGGGAAACCGCGATGAGATTATCGCCACAGATGCAACCATTGACAGCATTGTCGTTGCGGAAATAGAAAAATTCGGCCCCGAAGCGGATCTCAATCATATCAATGTCAGTGCCGTGACTGATATGAGCGGGCTTTTTGAACGATCGAATTT
>JBNJEI010000028.1:0-34821 GCA_051745755.1 Fibrobacterota bacterium | reverse complement strand
CCCTTACGGAGGAAGATGCCACCTTTACGGACGAAGATGCCACCTTTACGGACGAAGATGCCACCTTTACGGACGAAGATGCCACCTTTACGGACGAAGATGCCACTCTTACGGACGAAGATGCCACTCTTACGGACGAAGATGCCACCTTTACGGACGAAGATGCCACCTTTACGGACGAAGATGCCACCTTTACGGACGAAGATGCCACCTTTACGGACGAAGATGCCACCGGTACGGACGAAGATGCCACCCTTACGGAGGAAGATGCCACCCTTACGGACGAAGATGCCACCGGTACGGACGAAGATGCCACCGGTACGGACGAAGATGCCACCGGTACGCACTGAAACAGGGGCATTTCGCAGAGTCAGGCCATTGTATTAAAAACAGGCGAACTGTACTTTACAGTACCATGTTTTGCACCTGTAGCCGGGCACTGTATACAGAACGGTTTCACTCCATAAAAAAAAGCCCCGGTAATCCGGAGCTTTTTATAAATGATAGCAACAATTTAAAATTATTGCACTTTATCGATTTTCCACTGGTCATCTTCCCGCACCAATTCAACCGTATTTGTGGAACCTTCATCATTTTCTATGGAAAGTGTTGCCGCGGAATCACCAATTTCCTCCTCCACAATATCGCCCTGAATAAATGATTCTGCATTTTCCTCTTTTGTTCCCGTATTCATGAGCGCTACAAAAAGCTCCCGGCCTTCCATGCCCTGAAATTCCTCAAGGGCCTTTTTTGCCTCCTCATCTTCTTCATCCATGGAGGCACTCATCTCAAGCATAATGGCAAACATCTGATCCATCTCCTTTTGGGATTCACTGGAATAGGCATCATATACCGCTCCGTAATCCCCTTCATGGAGTGAGCTGATTACTTCATCATAGGCCCGGGCCGGAGCTGAGCGTTCCTGCTCCGCACATCCTGTTAAGAAAATAAGTGAAAGAATAACTGTACATATAAGAGACTTCATCTCCAACTCCTTATAAATAAACATTCATTGAGTACTAATATACATCCCCGTATTACGATTCAGGGGTGGATATCTTCAGGCTTTCAAGATCACTCCCCCAATAAATTGTTCTGTGGGGAAAGGGAATTTCGATATTTTCCGCATCAAAGGCCTTTTTGACGCGACGGCGGTATTCGCGGCCACATGCCCATTGTTCAATGGGCTGTGTTTTAATTTTCACCTTGATATCAACAGAGCTGTCTCCAAAGCCGTCAACTCCCATTATTTCGATGGGTTCCAGTATTTTTTCTGAAAACACCTCATCTTCAAACAACTCCGTACCAACCCGCTCCAATACAGAAAACACATGATCCGTATCTTCCTTGTAGGCTACACCGATAGTCACTATAAGAGCAGACCACTCCTTTGTCATATTGGAAAGAGAGCTGATTTTTCCGTTTTGAAAAATATGTACCACACCGGATATATCGCGCAAAACAATTGTACGAAGCCCTACCTGCTCCACCAGGCCG
Source organism: Fibrobacterota bacterium (assembly GCA_051745755.1). Taxonomy (GTDB): domain Bacteria; phylum Fibrobacterota; class Chitinivibrionia; order Chitinivibrionales; family Chitinivibrionaceae; genus Chitinivibrio. The sequence continues at coordinate 33,324 of JBNJEI010000028.1, read as the reverse complement.
CCCGTACCATTTATAACAGCCACATCTCCCGTGCGGATATGGTTTTCCAGCAAAATAAAAAAGCCGGAAATAAAATCCTGTACAAGCTGCTGTGCACCAAACCCGAGGGCTATCCCCACAATACCCGCACCGGCGATAATGGGGGCAATATCGAGACCCATTTCCATGAGAACTATCATGATGGCCATGGACCATATAATAATTTTTACGGAGGAACGGAGTATCTCAACAAGGGTATGCAGGCGTTTTCCTCCCTCTATATCCTCCGGGGTTCCGTTTTTTTCCATTTTCTTCAAAAGCATGCTGCCTGAACCGCTGATAAGTGACTGGCTGATCCGGCTTATAACCATGGTGGCAATAATAATGGCCGCAACCACGGGGAGTGTACCCACGGCGTGGTCTAAAAAATTCTGTGCATGCTCCTGAAAAAACGACTGTATCAAATCCATTCAGTCCTCCATTGGTGTATTAGTCCACAATCTGTCGATATCGATCAAAAAGAGTTGTTATGTTATCTACATACTGCACCGGTTCATACCCCCGACAATAGCCGTATCGGGCATTTTGATAGTATTTTGGCTGTGAAAGAAGCAGTATGGCCTCCTCAACATTGCCAAACCAGACATCAGGCTCAAGTCCCTTTCGGACAGCCAGTCGCTGGGCGTCACGAACATGGCCATAGCCGGCATTATAAGAAGCAAGGGCAAAGTTAAACCGCTCATTCCAGGAAAGCTCCCTGTCAAATCGGTTGATAAGGCGCGTCATATACTGCGTACCTGCGTAGATGTTTTTTTCGGGATTGAACAAATTTCCGCTGATAAACTGCCGTGCCGTTGCAGGCATCAGCTGCATAAGCCCCCGGGCACCCGCCCAGCTTTCCGCGCGCGGATCAAACATGGATTCCTGATATATCTGAGCTGCAATCAGGCGCCAGTCAAAATCATGTTTTTGTGCATATTTTTGGATCAGCTCATCAAATTCCGACAGACGGTTTTGAATATCCGCCCGTTCTGCACGACTCTGCCCTGTCGTCCCCCGTGAAAAATATGTGTTATAGAGCATATTATACTGCAGACTGCGGGGGCGATAGTCTCCTGTGGTAAAAAATTCGTCCACCGCGTCTTTCAGAAGGGGGGCATTTGTACGAAGAGCCCAGGCAATCTCCCGCTCCTGTGACAATGCGGGGCCAAGGGCAAGATTTCTGCCGCGATTGAGCTCAATCAATACAAGATATTCATCAGCGAGGGTCATGTCGTATTCCCCCTCTGCCACCTTCCAGAGAATCTCCTCTGTTTCCACGGTTTCGTCCAGGGTGGTAATGGTAAAGTCCATGCCGGATGTTTTCCTGAGATTTTTCAAAGTCTCTTCATAGGCACTCCCCCGGCGAATTACAATTTCAGCCCCCGCAAGATCCTCCACGGTCTGTACAGAGCTTTCTCCCGCCTCATTCGCCCGGGTAACAATTTTTTCACGTGTTCGAAGATAGGGAACAGAAAAGGCTGCATCTTCTTCCCGTTTTTGCGTTCTGGTAATGGTGGCAGCGGCAATATCCGCCCGCCCATTCTGCACTGCAGAAAGCAGCTCATCCCGGGAATCAGCCACCAAAATCTTAAGATTCACCCCCAGCTTCCGGGCAAATGCCTTTGCAAGCTCAAAGTCAAATCCCACTTCTTTGCCCCGGTGTATCCAGTAACTTGCAGAATTATTCCGGGTGATAACCCGCAGGGCATTGGCTTCCCTGATAATGGGCAGATCCCCCGTTTGTAGTTTGTTCAGATCTCCCAGGACCTGATATTCACGCAGGTATGAATCAAGGCGGGCTTTGGTGTTTTTGCTGTCTTTTCTCAGAAACCACGCAACATTTCGAAGGTCAGAAACACGCATAAGGGTGTCAATAGTATCCATATAGGAAAGAGCCGCCCGGGCAATATCAGAATCCGCAAGGGTATAATCGTAGGTGCCGCGGGAAATCTCATACAGTATTTCCTCGGTATGCATATCTCCGGGAACAGTGTCAACCCTGATGGAGATATTGAGAGAATCCCGCAGGTGGTGCACGGTCCCCATGTAGGATGATCCCGGGCGCAGGGCAAGGGTCTTGGAGGCAAGCTCTGATATATCTGAAATTGATTCCCCGGACGGCCCGATGAGGTATTCATATACGTTTTTCAATGGTCGGGTGGAAAGATAATTTTCGCTTCGGTCGGGGGTTACGGTAAGAGATGCCACAGCAATATCAGCCACCCCGCGTTGAACCCATGGCAGAATACTGTCGTAGGACGGGGCCTCAATAACCACACACTCAAGATTTGAACGCCGCGCAAATTCGCAGGCAATATCCTCTTCATATCCCCGGGACATACCGTCCCGTGTAAGAAAAATGTCCTCAGAGGGTGATGTTATAACCCGCAAACGCCCACGGTCTTTCATTGACTCCCAGTCGCCGCGGTATTCTTCCGGGGCGTTGCTTCCGGCAAAGACATGAGAAAGATTCGTACGCAGTTTTCCCGGTACAAAATCAGTCTGTACAAGCGTAAAAGATACCATCACGGCGATAAGAAAAAAACTACCCAAAAAAATCCACAGTTTTTTCATTCCCTACCTTTCATTATACTGTATCACTCTTCCCGCAGACTTTATCCAAGTCCATTAAGAATATAATTAAAAATCGGATTATTGTCACCTTCCCGGGAATGTGTCAGCCATTGCGGAGTATGTGCAGGATCGGCAAGCATCTTTCTGTCACGCAGTTCCGCCGTTATTCCATAATATTCAGCCGAACATTTTCCCAGCAACAGCGGCGTCAGGTCCATATCGTTTTTCCAGAAGCGGTGTATCTGTGAAAAACCGGAAAGGTACAGATAGTCCTTTGTCAGACCGCCTCCGCGAAAAACCCTGGCGGTTATGGTAAAGGCTTCTGACGGAGAAATGTGATATTCTTCCACCAAACGGGAAAAAACCGTTTTAAAATCCATGCCGCTGCACATATCCGCCACGGCAATTACCCGCAGGGCCAGTTTTTTCATTCGGCGCATGGTTAAATGTCCCGAAAGATATTCCGCCAGCACAGCCAGGCCCTCCTGGGTTTTGGTATTAACCGGATGCCCGATGGAAAAAAGCTTTAAAGTGTGTGAATCTGCATTGATTGTGGTCAACATATGCACGCCGATTTCATGATGCACCAGATACTGCAGCTCCTGTCTGGAAAACCGCGCATCCTCCTTTATCACCACTTTCTTATCCCGGTTTACCACCATCACACTGGAAACGATGTTTTTTTGAATCTCACACTTCCCGCTGAAACCGTATTCAGCAAAGCCCTTCATAAAAACATCCCGTGCCTCCCGCGCACCAAACGTAGGCCCCTGGCGCTCCTCCTCTTCTATGGGCGGAAGCATAAGAAGATACCGTGCATTCCGCAAATCCCGTTCTGAAGGCTCGCCAAAATAGCGGAGGGAATTGTAAAAAAATGCATCTGAATCCCGGGAGGCAATCATATCAATCTGATCACTGAACCCTTTTATGGCATCGGCATAGAGCTTCTGCAGCGACACATCATTGAGATTTTCCAGGGGTATATTGAGCAGCTCCCGTTTTAACAGGAATGCATCGATTTTAATCTTGCGATATCTGAAGACGGGATTTTTTTGGTATTTTTCCGAAAAAAAGCTCTTCCTCTCACGGGTCATATTCAGGGGGTTTAACAGGGGAAGCAGCTCAAAACGCCGCATCATGGAATAGAGCTTTTTATCTATCTGCACAAGGGTATCTGTTGGCTTTTCCGGCAAAAGACGGTGTTTCTTCTGTAATTCCCAATCCGTCATGGTATCGGCAAAAAAATAGGCCGTATCAATACAGGCTCGGCGAAGGGCTATTTTGAGCTCCTGAATTACCTGGGGATAACTCTCCCCCGTCCGTTCATCACAGTACACCTTTTTAATCTCCGTGGCCAGCACAAGACTGCGGGGAAAATGCGTTTTTACAAAACGAAGATTATAGCCCCTTCCAAAAAAAACATCATTGCATTTCACCCCGCTCTCATTGGCAATACTGCAGCGGGAAAGGCGTGTGACCCATGTATCTATAACAGGTTGAAATACCGCCGTATCAACCTGTTCGGTACCAATGTTGAAAAGTGGAACCGGGCGGTCCCACCGGCGATAATTATAGGAATGAATATCAAAGACAAGTACCCGTTTAAATTCGTCCTCAAGCCTGTGCAGCAGGGCTTTCAGCACCGTATAATACTGCTCATGTTTTTTCAGGGATATCTCCCGTTCCCGGAGGGTTAACGGTTTTTTCCACACCTGCGTTCCCCAGGCCTCGTCGTAAATGGCCGAATCGGGAGGGCGATTGAGGTCATATTCATACCGTGAATCCATGGCTTTTATTGTTATGGGAAGAACGTCAATAAAATCCCCCGTGTACGGATCTTCCTCATGCCAGCGATCATACTCGGAAAGGGCTGTTTTTTTTTGCAGGGATTCACGCAGATTGCTGCCGGTATGAACAGCGGTCCCTATGAAGGGAACATATTTGTCGATTTTGATCTCCAGGGCACCATCCCCGGTGGCTGCACTAAAGCACCGCCCACGCGCAATGTTATCGGTAATAGTACGCAAAGAAAGCCTACGCATTTTTTACCTGCCGCTTCAGGGCAACCTTTCGCTCTGAGAGTTTGTTTTCATAATTTGTCACATCTTCAATAAAGTCAAGGACCGATTCCTGCAGACGGCATTTGTTCAGATGGTTGATATTAACAATTCCACCGGGACTCATCACATTTACCTCGATAAGTTTTTCACCGATAAGGTCCAGCCCGACAAAATACAGGCCGTCCTGCACCAGCTTTTTCCCCACACGCTTACATAATTGGCGCTCACTCTTACTCAGGGTGTGTTTTACCACTGAACCGCCAATGGAAAAATTGGACCGCACATCATTTGCCGGGGGAATACGCCGCATGGCGCCCAGGGGTTCTCCATTCAGCATTAATACCCGTACATCACCCCGTTCAGCCCCCTCCACATATTCCTGGAGAATAACATAATTGGATCTGCCCCCCGTCACCCCGCCGATATAAAAATCCAGAAGGGAATTGATGTTTTGACGGGCACTTTTTTCTATAACAATCACCCCGCTGCCGCCATATCCGTCAAGGGGTTTCATTATCATCTTTTCTCCGTGGTGATCCTCAATAACCTTTTTCAGATATTCCTTATTTTTGGAAACATAGGTGGCGGGAATTATCTCCCGGCTGGGATCATAATACGCGGCGGTATAGATTTTGTTATTTGCTTCACGCAGGCCGTTTACACTGTTGACGATAAACACATTGTTCTTAACGGAATCAAGAAAATTAAGTATAAAGGGATCCATGGGTGGATTATCCCGCATAAAAATAGCATCAAACCCTTCCAGGGGAAGCATATCCCGCTTAAACCGGATATTCTTATAAAAGGAAACAAAGTTTTTTGATACAGGATCAGGTCGCTCCAGGGTATCGCAAAACGCCATGGTGATACTATCCCGAATGGTAAGATTTTTCGGTGTGGCCACGGACACCGTATGCCCCCGTCTGACAGCCTCGTGAATAATACGAAGGGTGGAATCCTTCCGCGGTTGAATATCCTCCCAGGGATACATAATAAAACAGATATCCATACTGACACCTCTCTCATACAAGATACATGCCGCTATTATATTTCATGTTTCAGAAAAAGTGCAGAATTTTATTCTTCTTATTTCAAATAATATACTCTGAGTGATACACGCAAATCATATCCCCCGGTATCACAGGCGAAACGGCAGGGTTCCTCTCACTCAGACTCTTTTCTGCCGGCAATAAAAAACGCCCGAAAAAGATATCGTGCCGGAGGAACTAGTCCAAGAATCCATTGATCCAGTCTGTAGGCACCTTTCAGGAGTGCAGAATCGGGGCGCATACCCAAAGCCTGAGAAAGTAGTCCCGCAGGAGTCAAAAACAGCCCATAGGGAGTGGTTTGTATGGAAAAAAACCGGGACACTGTTTTCAGCTCGCCCACCCCGAAGGGACGTTCATCCCTGGTTCGGCAGGAGGGTGTTATGCAGCGTACTGCCATGGAAAGGGGATTAAGGCGCAGGGGCTCCCAGAAAAGGATTCTCCCGCCGGGCCTGAGTACACGATGAATTTCGCTGAGAGCACGCTCCAGTTCCAGGTGATGAAGCACAGCTCCGCCATAGACCAGATCAAAGGAATTATCCGGAAATTTCAGGTCGTGGGCATCCATATGATGAAACACGGGGCAAAGGGTGGTTTTACCGCAGTTTTCTTTCCCCCGCTGAAGCTCCTGCCGGGAAATATTTATGACATCGATTTTTTCGGGATGACCGCCGTTTTCAATAATCCAGCCGTACCAGCAGTCGCAGCCGATCTCAAGGAATCGTCCTCTTTTTATGGGTGCAAGAAATCTCCTGATATATTCCGCTTTTTTCAGATTGGTAAAATAATTGCACTGGGCAAACAATGAGTCAAATCGTTCCCGGTGTATTCCCTTATCATAGGCAGACTCTTCACGGTGTGCCCGTTCCTCATATGCTTTCACCAGACCTCCTGCAGCAGTACGCCGTGTATCTATAAAATCTTCATTTCCCCCGTCAGCTGCTTAGCCGCGTTTATTCCGGAAAGCACTGCCATGGGCATTCCCCCGCCCGGATTTGTTGAGCCCCCGACAAACCAGAGATTGTCAAAATTCCGGCTTTTTTTGGGAGCCTTCAGGGCAAAATTCCGCAGATGATTGCTTTCCACACCGTAAATAGCCCCCCGGTTGGAATAGTACTGCTCCTGAATATCCCAGGGTGACCATTGATCACGGACAACGATGTGTTTACGCAGGTCGGGACAGCCCATGCGCTCAAGCTTGTCAATGGACAATTCCATAAGATCGGTATATTCCTGCGGTGAAAGCGGGTCATTTTCATCAAGGGGCGGTATATGGGGCAGAATTTTAATATTCTCACATCCCGCAGGTGCCTGTGCTCTATCGGTGCGCGTAACGGCAACCACATACAGTGTCGGATCATCGGGAAGCTGTTTTTTTCGGAAAACCCGTCGAAAATGATCTGTTTGATTACGGGAATAAAAGAAATTATGATGTCCCAGATTGGGATATTCCCGATCAACCCCCAAATGAACGACAACACCGGAACATGCTGGAGGGAATCTTCGACTCAGTTTTTTGATTGCAGAATCCTTCACCGTGGAAAGCTTTTTCAGGGCAGGAATAACCTCCATGTTTGATATAATATGATCAGCATGGAAATCATTTCCCTCCACGCGCACCCCCCGAACCTTTCTGCCGTCTTCGATAAGAGCCGTAACCTCCGTTTCTGTGTGGAGGCGAACCCCCGTATCCTGTGCCAGATTTTTTAGGGCGCGGGACAGAGAGAAAAGACCGCCCTCAACATACCACAACCCCTCTTCAAATTGCACTCCCGCCAGCAGGTTCATAAACCCCGGAGCATCAAGGGCTGAGGATCCGACATATTTAATGAAATAGTCAAAGGCATCACGAAGAGGGGTATCACCAAAATATGCCGTATTGGTTCTGTGCATGGATCGGTAAATATCAAGATGCAGGAGCAGATCCCGCAGGGGGGTACCCCGAAACATGCCCGTAAAACTGTCGATACCCCGGTCAAAATATCCATCCCGGCAGATATGATACTGTCTGATACAGTACTCAAGATATGCATCAAAGACAGCCCCCGCCTCCGGAAAATGGGTTTGAATTGAGCGTCGTGTTTTATCCCGGGATTTATAAAAATCAAAGACCATGCCGTCTTCAAAAAAATTTCGCCAGTGCAGATCCAGCTCATAGATCCGGCAATAGTCTTCGAAGTTCTTTCCCGCATCGTCAAAAAGGCTTTTAAAAATACGGGGCAGGGTTAATATGGAAGGGCCGAGATCAAAGGTAAATCCATCAATTGTCTTGGTATTGAGCTTGCCTCCGAGATGACTGTTCTTTTCAAAAAGATCAACCTGATATCCACGGTTTGCCAGGGATATGGCTGCAGAAATTCCGCCAAGCCCTCCGCCTATAACGGCAACATTTTTCTGTGTCATATATCAACTCCCATGTTTAAAAGTCCTTTCTTGGCAAGGCCGTCTTCAGGATTTACTTCCAGGGCCCGTCTGTACCAGTGTTCTGCCGCAGAGACATTGTCTTCCCTGCGATGCATCTCCCCCAGAAAGGCCAGGGCCGTGCTGTGGCCCCAGGGGCGATTTCGGTATCCACGCTCCTGTTCCTGAGCAAAATAGCCCACAGCATCCTCAAGATATTCCTGTGCACGCTCAAATCCACCGCCCACAAATCCCGGCATATGATAATAGCTGACGCCAAGAAGATATAGATTACGGGGGTTGTGCGGCCCGGCTTCAAATGCGGCGTCCAGATCATTCTGTACCTGAGGGCCCACAATCGGAGCCCGCAGGGGATTAAATGTAATCTGTATACCGCGCAGGGTGGCACGAAGAGCGTACAATTCCCCGTCAAAACCATTCATGGATTCTGCTTCTTTCAGCTCCTCTAAAGCCGCAGAAATAATCCCCCGGGCTTTTTTCTCATCACGGTGGTATTCAAATCCATAGAGGTAAAAATTCACCCGGTGAAAGGCAATAACACTGCGCCAGTAAATACCGGTATCGCTGCGGGGTGAAAAGGAGTCGTGGGCGGCACGAAACAGAGAGTCATCCCAGGCATCATATGCCTCTTCAAAGGCGCGGATATGTGGAGATATTTCTCTGCTGTAACTGCTGGTCAGTACGGCTGATACAAAAAGAAGAAAAAAAATCAATAGGTGTTTCATTTTCACTGCCCCTGATTCATACCTGTATAATATATTTTAATCAACGGCCTCACCAGGGAATTTTCTATGAATAACCACTCTCCGTTACGTTCAGGAAAACACATCAGTTCCCCTCAGGAGCTCAGCCTTACTCAGCGCCGGGTTATTCTTAGGGATATTGCCGATTTTCTGGTTACCCATGAACATGAGCTTACACAGGCTCTTTTTGAAGATCTTCACAAACCCTGGCATGAGGCATGGCCTGCTGAGATAGCCGGTGTTCTCCAGGAAATACGCCACATTCAAAAAAATCTTAAAAAATGGACCCGATCCAAAAAAGGCGCTTTCTGCCCGCTTTTTTTTCCCGGCACCTCATATTCAGAACCCCGCCCCTATGGCACGGTTCTTATTATTGCCCCCTGGAACTATCCCCTGGGGCTTATTTTTTCTCCTCTCATTGCTGCCATTGCCGCGGGAAACCGGGTTATTATAAAACCCTCCCCCCGTTCAAAACACACGGAAAATCTTCTTATGCAGCTCATGGGGAAACATTTTAATCCCCGCTATATAGAACTCTGCACCGCCGACGTGGATGAAGTGCGCGCCATTATTTCAGAAAAAGCCGACTTTGTCTGTTTCACCGGTTCCACCACAACCGGTCGGGCGGTCATGGCCGATGCGGCAAAAGGCCCCACACCGGTCCTCCTTGAGCTTGGCGGCGCAAATCCCGCCTTTGTTTTTTCCCATGCCGACCTTCGAGCCGCCGCCCGGCGAATTGCCTGGGGGAAATTTTTCAACAGTGGGCAAACCTGTGTTGCTCCCAATCACTGTCTTGTGGAGGCTTCCTGCTCTCAGGATTTTATTTCAGAGCTGGAAAATGCTCTGGAAGAGTTTTACGGAGAACATCCTCAGTCCTCTCCGGATTACGGGCGAATGATCGACGGGCAGGCCTGCGATGAAGCGGCACAACATCTGGATAGGGGAACCATTGTGCGGGGCGGCAGTGTAAAAAAAGAAGACCGATATATTTCCCCCACCATTAGTGCCTATCCTGAAAATGCAGCACCACCGGCAGATGAAATTTTTGGCCCCATACTCCCCGTTATTCCCGTTACAGACCTTGAGAAGAGGGCCCAGGATCATGTACAGAACTCCCCCCTTGCTGTATACGGCTTCGGCTCTGCAAAAAAGACTCTCAGAATACTTTCTACAATACCCACGGGATCCCTGGTAATAAACGGAACCCTGCACCGCATGGCATCGCAGACACTGCCCTTTGGCGGAGTTGGCCACAGCGGATTCGGCCGCTACCACGGCGCGGCAGGATTTGATGCATTTTCCCGGCAGAAAACCGTGGTTGTAAAACATAAGCGATGGGAGATATCCGCCATATATCCTCCCTACACCATAAGTAAACGGATATTAAAATTTTTTATGAAATTCATGTAAAGGAGTGTTCATGGCACCGAAAATAGCAGTAGTAGGCGCAGGCCCCGGCGGATTAACCACCGCAATGATTTTGGCGCAGCAGGGATATGACGTTGATATTTTTGAAAAAGAGTCAACCCTGGGCGGTCGTAACGCCCGCCTGTCTCTGGGAGACTATCACTTTGACCTGGGCCCCACCTTTCTTATGATGACCTTTATTCTGCGACAGGTATTTGAGCGCGCGGGGAAAAACCTTGATGATTATTGCACGGTAATGCCTCTTGATCCAATGTATCGCCTGAATTTTGCCGATGTCACCCTGGAACCATCCCCGGACCATGAAAAAATGCGGGCATCCATTACAGAGCTCTTTCCCGGAGAAGAAGCCGGCTTTGACCGTCTCCTTAAAACGGAAAAAAGACGCTACACCTATATGTATCCCTGCCTGCAGCGCCCCTACAGTCGCCTTTTGGATATGGTTTCAAAACCTCTCATGAAAGCCCTGCCGCATTTATCCATGGGCAAATCACTCTATCAGGTGTTATCCGGATACTTTAAATCGGAAGAACTCAAAACCGCCTTTACCTTTCAGGCAAAATACATTGGCATGTCTCCCTGGGAATGTCCCGGCCTCTATACTATGATTCCCTACGTGGAACATGCCTTCGGCATTGATCATGTAGCGGGGGGGCTGAGCTCAATTTCTGAAGCCATGGCTGAAATTGCCCGGGAAGGCGGTGCCCGTCTTCATCTGTCTTCTCCGGTACAGCAGATTACTACGGACAGTAGTAAGACTGCCCGTGGACTTACGCTTGAAAACGGGGAGTCATATTCCTTTGACGCCGTTTTAATTAATGCTGATTTTGGGTATGCCGCCACCAATCTCTTTGCACCGGGGGTGATAAAAAAGTGGAATACGAAGAAACTCTCCCGAAAAAAATACTCCTGCTCCACCTTTATGATATACCTGGGCCTGGATACCCTCTATGACGAGCCACACCACCAGATTGTATTTGCCCGTGACTACAAGGCCAATATTTCAGATATAGTATCGGAGGAACGCCTTTCCGATGATATGTCCGTCTATGTACGTAACGCCTCCATAAGTGACCCGAGCCTTGCTCCCACGGGCCATTCAGCTCTCTACATTCTTGTTCCGGTAACCAATACCCGAGCTCCCTTTGAATGGACAGATGAGCGTACTGCGCAGTACAGAAAACAGATCCTTTCTGTACTGAAGTCCCGAACGGGCATGAAAGATCTCGAAGATCATATCGTGAAGGAAAAAATAATCACCCCCGATACCTGGGAACACGATCACAATCTTTTTGTCGGGTCTACCTTCAACCTCGGTCACAATCTTTCACAAATGCTGTATCTGCGCCCGCGCAATGAATTTGAGGAAGTAAAGAACTGCTATCTTGCAGGGGGCGGTACTCACCCCGGCTCAGGTCTGCCCACCATATATGAATCGGGGAAAATTTCCGCTGACCTTATTATGGAGAAGTTTCCCCTCTAGAATTATTTTACTTCCATCGATACTGGCAGGCAGCAGCTCGGGACCACCCAAGGTCCTTATGAAGAAAACTCATAAACCCGGCTGCCTGACTGGTATTTCGAAATGTGAGTCCTAAAAACAGAAACGAGGGATGTGAGCGAATACCGCACAGGATATTCATGTATTTTCCCAGGGAAAACTCTTCAAAAATATCCATGCTGAACTGCCTCAGGGATTCGTTATACTGTATTATTACTCCCTGAGATCCCAGATAATTGTCCTCAAAGCGCCCGCCGATCTGAACCCGGAAGGAGCGACATTCGGTATTTCTGTTATAGGCCTCGATTCCCCCTCCGGCAAAAAGTACACTTCGGGGGAACCGGCGTGCATAGAGTATGCTTCCCGAGTGGACCCGAGTAATTTCAAAATCAACCTTCTCCCGGGCAGGGGCATACCGTGCTGAAATGCTGTTTTTTTTGAAGGATCTACCCAGATGAAGTGAAAATGTGCTTTTTTGGTACAGGCCGAAAGCCTCAAGGTGTTCCACTCCACCACCGATCTTAAAATTCCCTCTGCTGTGATAATATCCCAGGCTGTTCGTGCGCAGCGGGCGGTCGGACAGGCCTCCGTACCCATAGAGGGTGACCACCCCGGCTTCAATCATGGACCCGTCACAGGTAATGAGGGCTGGGTGCATATGTGTCGATTGCAGTCCAATTCCCGTTCCTCCGGACATTCCCGCAAATCCCGGCAATATGGGAGACCCCGTGAGCAGGCAGATACTTATTAAAACCAGAAGGACTGCCGCTTTTACCGCCATAATACGGCCTCATTTTTTCTGAGACTGCCGCCTGCCTGTGTATAAATAATCAGCGGTCCCCGCGGTACATCCCTACCGAAGCGGTTTTTTCCATCCCAGGTGATTCGGGCAGTGCCCTGAAATGAGAATCTTCGTACCTCCTCCCCCCGCGCCGTGTAAATAATGCAGGTACCCTCGTTGAGGGATGTGGGTTGCATGATGTCAATTACCAGGGAATCCCTGTCCTGTGAGCCGTCCGGTATAAATATTTCAGGACGTACTACGACACCAATACTGTCTCTTCCCGAATGCACATACCCCCCCGGAGAAGGCGGCCCGATGTACCATTGACCATCAGAGCTGCGACGATGAAGGGATTCCTCATCCCAGTCGTCAAAATCACCATGCTCCCAGGAGACAGCATCCACGGGTATATTCGTATGCTCAACGGAAAAACTGTCCCCATAATGCCCCAGATTAAAGAGATCCGTTATATACAGATTTTCCACCTGCAGAGAAAGGCTGTCTTCAGAAAAAACCGCAAACCCACCGGCAGGAATCTTACCACGCGGCAGAGAAACAGTGTCCTGTCCTTTGTGTACTGTCCAGAGTGAATGATCGATTGCCATGGTGCTGGTATTCCATAGTTCAAACCAGTTCACCCCCCCGCGGGGTGATATTTCGCTGATAAAAACCTTTTCTGCGGGAAACCATATTGAGGAAATATCAAGGGAATCACAAAAGTATGCCCCGCACACCGTAAATTCAGACTCATTCTTTGGCAGATGAAATATCCTGTGAGCCTCCCCCGACGCCGGAATCTTTATTGTACCGATGCTGCTGTCGTTCTCCCATACTGCTGCAGTATCTGCCCGGCGTGAATAATTTCGAATGTACACTGCCACCGCCGCTTCCTGCGTCCGGTCTTCATACCTGTATTCCCGAAGCATCCCCTGTGAGTAGTCCGGAAGTTTTCCGGGACTGCGGTCCTGTTCCCGATATCTGCTGCTGTCCCTCAGAATAAAAAGCCGGTGGAGTGATCCCGTTTTTCCTTCATTACCCCAGTGTGCGGTAAAACTGAACCGTTCATTCCCGTCATACCGGTCGGGGTCCTGATCGGCAACCACAGCGTACATACTGTCAGCGTCATTCTGCAGGGCCACCCCCGAGGAACGGGTAAAATCTGAAAAAAACGTCCGTGTGTGTGTTGAAAACAGTACACAATCCGATCCAAATTGATAGGGTCGGTCATTGGCCTCATCCGTATAGTTTGGATCCAGCAGGATACCAATCTGGCCCGGGGCCAGAAAAGACTGGTCCGTATGAGCACAAAATTCATCCAAAGAGTCCCTCAAGGCCGTTATATATGATGACTGTACATTGTTTGAAACCGACAGCCCAACAATCTCCACCGTATCAAAGCCCGTATTACTGATTTCTATATATTTATTGGAATTACCTCCGGGTATCTCATTGGCATAGCCGGCAGGATTACGTTCTATCTCCGTAATAACGATCTGTGCTCCCAGTATGGAACCCATAAGAAAAACCCCGGCAGGGCCGGTGAAAATATGCATATGTCACTCCCCTGTGTGAATTTCAGAGATTATGTAAAATCTGTACTGCCTGATCCCATCCCCTGTTACTGTGTCCGTTTACTTTTAAAAAAGGCATCCCCGCAGCGCACGCAGCAGCTCCGTCCGTATCGTCACGATCTCCCACAACAAGAATCTCTTCGGGTGCAATGCCCTTAAGCTGGTCTGCCACGGTTTGAAAGGTGCGTGCCGCAGGCTTGAGAGCTCCGATATCCTCGGCAGACAGAATATAATCAAAATTATCAGGTGCAATACCGAGTGCCCGAAGACGGGATTCTATAAGCCCAAAATCGGAAAAAAGGACCCGTTGTATGCCCCTTTTTTTCAACTGCCGCAGAATGTGAGTATATTCTTTTCTGTTCCGCATTAAATACAGGGTTTTGATAAAGGAGGTTGAAAAACTGTTCTTTATCCAGTAATCGGCATCGGTAATGCCGTATCGTTTTTCAAATTCCCGGCAAAACGCCTCGTGCATAGCCTGACTGTCTCCAAAATCACGACCGCGAAAATACTGCCTGATACGCATATATTTGGGCAGATAGGAAATCCGGGGAAAGCACAGGGATGCAAAAATAATTTTGTACACCCCCTTCATAGCATAGAGTGTACCGTCAAAATCAAACAGAACTGCCCTGATCCGTGTCATTCCATATCCTGACATGCTGCGTAAACACCGTCAAAGAGAGCGGGGAGATCTTTGCGTGGGGTACAGGAAAACGCTATGCGCAAAATGCGTCCCAAAGCAATCAGCCCCACACTGTAGCTGCCAACAAGTTTTTTTCGAACAGCTTCTGCATCAAGGCCCTCTTTGAGCTTCAGGCACATAAAGTATCCTGAATTATACGGGAGGGGCTCAAAATACCGCCCATACTCCTCATGCTCCTGCAGTATACGATCCACTTCAGTAAAGCGTCCGCGCAGCATATCATACATCTCTCTTTTTTCAGCGGCGTACTCTTCAGATTTATAACATGCAAGAAGCAGATTTTGGCTGATCCCGGGTGCATTTGATATACTGCTGCGCACAAATCCCGCCGTCTTGGATTCCAGGGCAGAATAGAGTTCTTCATTCCCCCTGCGTATACCGTAGGTAATAAATCCTACTCTGAACCCCCAGGCATAATCTTCCTTAGTGGCACCATCGATTTTTACGGCAAGGATACTTTCATGGCAATCAGCAAGCAGTGAAAAAAGTGACTCCCCATACACCCCGTCCCGGAAAACAAGGCCAAAATAGGCATCGTCAATAAACACAACAACAGAGCTCCCTTCCCGGGCAATGTCCCTGAACATATCCCGCAGAGCGAATGCCTCATCATGCGTTACGGTATAGCCGGTGGGGTTATTGGGAAAATTAAGAATCACGGCCTTTTTACCCGGGCCTCCCTGTCGCAGACAATCCCTGAGTCCGTCAATATTGTACCCGCCGTTTTTGAAGGTTTCATAGGTTTGAATATGTGCTCCGGCACCGTTTTGAAGAACAAGTCTGTAATTTCCCCAGTAATAATCCGGACAGATAAGGCTGTCTTCTTCATTCAGAAACAGGTTTGTAGCAGTAAAAATAGCGTGGGTGAGCGCCGCGGTAACCACCGGGGTGGATACGTGACCCTGCAGGGATGGATTCTTTTCCTGCAGCATTGATTTCCATGTTGTTCGAAGCTCATCGATGCCAAAACTGGACGCGTACTTAAAAATCGCGTCGGGGGGAAGATCAACCATCTTTTTTAATGGCCCCAGTCCCGCGGCCACACCATCATCATTGAGAGCAATCCCGATGGTTGCATTCAGATCACATTCTGCGGCTTCAGCTCCCTGGGCCAATATTCCTCCGGCGGGAAAAAAGCTTTTCTGCCCTTTTCGCGAAAGGAGTGAAAACACCGACTCATTTTCATTTCGTATAATTGCATTCAGCTTTTCAGCCTGTGGGTTCATGTCTTTTCTCCATTTTCAAAATACCTCACCTCTTTAAAACCCCTTATTTTGCCCGTAAATCTGTGTTTTGGTCGTAGTCGACCACTGGGTCTTCCCTGGTTCAGAAACGCCCCGCAGAATCTATCTGAGAGGCACTTTTTTTTAGCTGTTTTCCAGTTTTTCTATATGCTGAAGGATAGCATCCATATCAGCAGGCAGCTGAACCGGCATATTGCGATAGGGACCGGTCTCAATTTTATCAGTACCCGATACGGTATTTGTTCTTTCCGGATCTGCATACAGATTATCCAGGTGATACTCAACGGTATAATCAGAATCTTTCAGCAGATGCCCCGTCAAAATACATACGGCCCGCTCGTTTTTGTCGATAACCCCCGCGGCCCGTAATTTCTTCACCCCCGCAACAGTCGTTGCCGATGCCGGCTCGGACCCCACACCGTCATAGCCGATATGTACTTTTGCCTGAGCTATTTCCGATTCACTGACATGTTCCACCACACCATGGGTAGACTCCACAGCAAACCATGATTTATCAAAACTCACTGGGTTCCCGATCTTGATTGCCGTTGCGCGGGTTTTGGCTTCCACGGTTCGGAGCTCCTGCCTGTTTTTACTCCACGCACGGTAGAGCGGATTTGCCCCTTCCGCCTGAATTACTGCTATACGGGGAACCCGGGAAATAAACCCTACCCGTTTCAGTTCGTCAAAGGCTTTACCGAAGGCACTGTTATTGCCCAGATTTCCGCCGGGTACAACAATCCAATCCGGAATTTCCCAATTCAGCTGATGCAGAAGCTCAATCATTATTGTCTTCTGTCCCTCAATGCGAAATGGATTAATGGAATTGAGGAGATAAATATTTTTTGTCATACACACCTCTTCCACAATCTCCATGGCGCGGTCAAAATCCCCTTTGATTTGTATGGTGTAACCACCGAAATCAAGAGCCTGGGATAATTTGCCGTAGGCAATCTGGCCGTCCGGAATAAAGATAATTGACTTCATTCCCGCCCGTGCGGCGTAGGCAGCCATGGACGCCGAGGTATTTCCCGTCGAGGCGCAGGCAACCATGGGAGCTCCCATTTTTTTTGCCATGGAAACAGCACAGGTCATACCGTTATCCTTGAATGACCCCGTGGGGTTCATTCCCTGGTGTTTGGCCAGAAGGGTATTCATTCCCGTATATTCTGCACATATGGGCATGTCGTAGACCGGCGTATTTCCCTCGGGCATGGTTACCACCGTATCATAGGGAGCAAGGGCGGGAAGAAACTCACGATACCGCCATACTCCGCTGCGGTCCAGTGGATCCCATGAACCGGCGCGGTAATTCCACAGCTCTTTGAGCTCCGTAATTTTGGCATTCGTCATGGGAGAAAGCTCATTCACGCATTCAAGAACCTTTCCCGTATCCCCGCGGTATCGTATTTCCTCCACGGAATATCTTTCAGCATTCTCAGAGCCGAATTCCTGTAAATAAGCCATAATTATCTTAATCCTCTATTCGTATAAGTTGCGTATATGCTTCCACTTCTTCCGATGCCTCAATTTCCTCCAGGGCATCCTTAATATCTTTTTCCAACGCCTTAAAGGTAAGTATCACAATGGACACGATACTCACATCGTTTTCCTCCTGCATCACCGATGCAATGGAAATCCCCCGAACAGCCAGGGTGTCGGCAATTTTTCCCAGTACCCCCGGACGGTTATTTACCGTAAAGCGCAAATAATAACGGGATACTATGGCGTCATCCTTTTTGACCTGCGCCCGGTTTTTGCTGTTGTAGTAACTCATCGGTATTCGGGTAAAATGGCCGGACTCAATATTTCGTGCCACATCAATAATATCACTCACCACTGCAGAAGCCGTGGGCATTTCGCCCGCACCAGGACCGTACACCATAACCGGCCCCACGGCATCACCGTCAAACAACACGGCATTCATAACATCGGACACACTGGCAAGGATGTGGCCTTCATGAAGCATCACGGGATGGACCCGGGCATCAACACAGTTATCACCGGGGTTTTTCTTAATAATACCTACGAGCTTGATAACATATCCCAGGCGTGTTGCAAAATTGATATCCTCAATGGTAATGCCCGTAATGCCCTCAATCTTCATATCATCGTAACACACATATTTCCCCAGAAGAAGGGAAGCCATAATTGCATTTTTGTGGCCCGTATCCCCTCCGGCAATATCAAGGGTTGGATCGGCTTCTGCATATCCCAGGCGCTGAGCTTCACGAAGGGTTTGGTTAAAGTCGGCATTGTTTTCTGTCATTTCCGAGAGAATATAATTGCATGTTCCATTGATAATTGAGGTAACAGAGAGAATCTCATTTGCCACCAGGGATTCCCGAATGGTTTTGATGGTAGGCATTCCCCCGCCGACAGAGGCCTCAAAATAAAAGGAAACGTTGTTCTTTTCAGCAAGTTCAAAAAGCTCTGCTCCGTGGTGCGCAACAAGGGCCTTATTTGCCGTTACGACATGTTTTTTTTGCCGCAGGGCCTCCGCCACCAGTTCCCGGGCAACCCCCGTGCCGCCCACCAGCTCAACAACAATATGCACATCCTTCGCCTTTACAGCAAGAAATGCATCTTCCACATATTTTGTTTCCCCGGGCAGGCTCAACTCTTCAATTGCATAGGGATTCTTATCTGCCACATAGAGCAGTTTCACGGGCAAACCCAATTGCTTTTGGAAAAACCCCATTTGACGCTTCAGCAGCTTTACTGTGCCGCCACCTACTGTTCCCGCTCCGAGAACAGCTATATTAATTGACTCCATGTCTTCTCCTTTACATTTCCACGTCTACTTTATTACCGCTTTTTGAATTGGTCCGCTTTACTGTACCGCTTTTCTTTCCCGTATTTTCAATCATGGAACTGTTTCCATGCAAAACAGCCCCCTTATTGATAACAAGCTCCTTTGCCGATATATCACCGACTATTGAAGCTCCTTCATTGAGTTCAAGAAGTTTGGAGCAGGACACATTCCCCTCCACTTTACCGGCGATTTCTCCGTTTACGGCAGCAATATCGCCTTTTACAAACCCCTTGTGACCAACGGTAAACGTACCGCCGCATTCAACCTTTCCATCAAATACGCCGTCCACGCGCAGATCATGAGCAACCGTCAGTTCACCCGTAAATTTTGCACCGCTCCCGATAACAGTAAAATCAATATCTTTGCTCACAGCAACCTCTCTTTTGTATTTTTAAAAAATCATTTTTTCGGGGTCAATGGGAACCTCATCCCGGAGTATGGCAAAATGCAGATGCGGCCCCCGTGACCCCTTACCGGTATTACCCACTATGGCGATGGGCTCTCCTTTTTTTACCGTACTTCCTGAGTTTGCCAATATGCTTTCGCAATGTGCATACCGGGTAATATATCCGTTTCGATGTGATATTTCAATTACATTTCCCAGATATTCATCGTAAAACTTATGGTGAACTTCTCCTGAAGCCGCAGCGCGGATGAGCTCTCCACGGGAGGCGGAAATATCTATGGCTGGATGTTCACTGCTGAAGGCCCGGCTCAGCGCACCCTTAACCGGTGCCAGCCCGGGAATATATTCGTAGTCATTCATTTCCTGAGCATCCTGTAGCATATCCCGATCCTCACGACCTTCATAAAAATCTTCCAGGGGCGGTATCAGGGTATCTCCCTTTGCCAGGGCCGCCATGCGGATATATTCAGCATAGCGATTAACCGTACTTATCTTTTCCACCAGAGAGTCAACCCGATTGTCTATAACCACCAGAGAATCATAATAGGCGCGATTCTGCCTGAAATGTCGCAAATCACCGGCGTGTCGCCCCACATAGACCAACAGGCCTGCAAGAAAGAGTATGTACAGCACCATAATGGCCTTTATTCCACGAAGACGCCAGGCCGGCATTTCGTAGGAACGAAGGGTCTCACCGGAATCACCATATATCAATATGTGGTATTTTTTATTTTTCATCACTACTGCCCGCGTTTTTTATCGCAGAAGTAAGAATTTCCAGCTCCTTCTCACCGGAAAAGGTGATTTCCACTTTTCCGCCGCTCCCCTTTTTTCGCTTGTGTATTGTAACCGGGGCCTGAAAAAATTCTTTCCACGGACTGACATACTTTTTATAACCTCCGGCCCCTGAAGCTGAAGACGCACCGCTTCGGGGCTTTGTCCCGGTGGGTTTCTTTTGTGCTGCCAGGGATTCAACGGCACGAACAGAAAGCCCCTGGCTTACCACCTTCAAAGCAATATCCCGCTGAAGCTCTTCATTATCAACAGTCAGCAGGGCACGGGCATGTCCCATGGAAATCTCGCGTTTTCGCAGAAGTTCCTGTACAGAAAGAGGAAGATTTAACAGTCGAATGCAGTTTGTTATGGCGCTTCTGCTCTTGCCCATTCTCTCAGAAAGCTCTTTATGGGATAAACCGCAATCATCCAAAAGCCGTTTGTATGAAACACCTTTTTCGATATCGTTCAGATCTTCACGCTGAACATTCTCAACAATGGCAATTTCCAGCATCTTTCTGTCGTCAATATCTTCGCGGATAATGGCTGGAATATCTGTCCATTCAAGTTTCCCCACTGCCCGAAACCGTCGTTCTCCGGACACAATCTGAAAGACACTGCCGGACTTGCGCACCACAATGGGCTGAATCAACCCCTGATTGCGGATACTTTCCGCAAGCTCTGCAATAGCAGTCTCGTCAAAATCGGTACGGGGCTGAAAAGGATTTACAACAATTTCCCGCAGTGGTACCGTCTGCCTGTCACTTTTATTTTCGGCGCGTTGTTCTTCAGACGCCTCTTCAGTAGGAGAAAAAAGGCTTTCCAATCCCTTCCCCAGCGCCTTCCTGCTTTTTTTACTGCTCATTGCGCCCCTCTTCGCTGTTGTTAATCAATTCGCTGGCAAGGTCCCTGTATGCCACGGCCCCTCTGGACATTACATCATATTCAATGATGGACTTTCCAAAAGACGGGGATTCCGACAATTTAACATTCCGCGGAATAATGGTATCAAATACGTTGCCGCTGAAATAGCTTCGTACATCCTCCACAACCTGACGGGAAAGGTTCAGCCGTCCGTCATACATGGTGAGCAACACACCTTCGATGGTTAAGGAGGGATTGAGTTTTTTCTGTACCAGCCGAATCGTATTAAGAAGCTCTGCGAGGCCTTCAAGGGCATAATACTCACACTGAATGGGTATAAGCACAGCGTCCACGGCGGTCATAATATTGACCGCAACCAACCCCAGTGAAGGAGGTGAATCAACAATAACATAATCGTATACGTCATTCAGCTGCTCAATTGCTGCGGCAAGTTTGCGCTCCCGGGAAAAGACACTGACCAGCTCCAGCTCCACTCCGGCCAGATTCACACTGCTGGGAAGCACATCAAGATATTTAAGACCGACATTTTTCTGAATGGCCTCATTAACATTACAACTCCCCACCAGGACTTCATAGGATGAATTTTCATAGCTGTCTTTCTCAAGTCCCAGACCTGTGGTGCTATTGCACTGGGAATCCATATCGATCAGCAGAGTTCTTTTTTCGCAGGCGCCGAGACAGGCAGCCAGATTTATGGCCGTAGTGGTTTTACCCACACCGCCCTTTTGGTTAGCTATGGCCAGTACTTTCAAAACAGCTTCTCCCTGTGTCTATGGTTTATTGATAGAGCTCAAAGGCAACAAGATTGAGGCCCCGAACCTTATCGGCTATCTCATAATCAATAATTTCCACAACAGAAACCCCTTCCTGCTCCTTATTCATTGTAATCTCGCTGAGCTCCTCGTGAAAATTTTCAGTCATAAAACTGTAAATACGACCTTCGGGCTTAAGCAGCGCCGCTGCTTCACGGGTTACCTCCTGCAGTGTCAGATTGGACCGCTGCACCACATAGTCAAACCGCTTTTTTCCCGGCACCCCCGTTACAACAGAAACATTTGACAACCCGCACTCAGAAACCACCTGCTCCAGAAATTTCTTTTCATTGCCCCGCGCCCACACCGTGATACTCATATCCGGCCGGAATATTGCCGTGGGAATACTGGGAAACCCTGCATCTGACTTTATATCCAGCATAGACCCGCCCTGACCGAAGCCAAAAAGCAGCAGGGGTTGCAGAGAGTCACAGAAATGCCGCAGAAACAAATCCCCCTTTTCGCTGTCAGACAAAATCTCTTTCCTGTCGATGGCATCATACAACAGACAAAAAAAGGTGATTATCTGATCATGCTGA
Organism: Fibrobacterota bacterium; assembly: GCA_051745755.1. GTDB lineage: Bacteria > Fibrobacterota > Chitinivibrionia > Chitinivibrionales > Chitinivibrionaceae > Chitinivibrio. The sequence goes on along the minus strand of JBNJEI010000028.1, from coordinate 10,997 downwards.
CCGTCATCGGGGGTCAGCCCCAGATAATCCAGCTCCTTCTGTTTAAAATCTTCCTTAACCGTGGACACATACTGCTCTAAATTTCTTATCATACCTTTACCTCATGTTTCACGTGAAACACCATAACTGTTATTTCGCGTTAAAGACAAAACCAACACCGACACATCCGCGGGAGTAATCCCCGGAACACGCGACGCCTGACCAACCGTCAGCGGAGCTACGGCAGAAAGTTTTTCCCTGCTTTCAAGAAGCAGACCTTCCACATTAGTATAATCAAAGTCTTCCGGTATTGCCATATTTTCATACCGGCGAACTCGATCAATCTCTTCAAGATGCTTTTTAATAAAGCCTTCGTATTTTATATCCGCCTCAAGACCACGCAAAAACTCACGGGAACACGACTCTACTCCTTCACCCATGAGCGAAACCATATCAAACACAGACACCTCAGGCCTGCGCAGCAAAACAGCAGCGCGCTCGCCCTGAGAAACAGACACACCAAGAACATCCCGGGAAACCTCCCGCGGTATTTTCATCTCCGAAAGACGACGTCGCAGACTGCGCTTATACCCCCACACCCTCCGACGTTTTTCATACAACCCTTCCCCAACAAGCCCACGTTTAAAGGCACGGAGCATCAGGCGCTCATCACTTGTATCGTAGCGAAGCATCAGGCGGTATTCGGCCCGGGAAGTGAACATTCTGTAAGGCTCACTGGTCCCTTTTACCACCAGATCATCAATAAGGACACCGATATACGCCTCGTGACGTCCCAGCTCGAAGGGCTCATCACCCTGTGCACGACACGCAGCATTAACGCCGGCGACCACCCCCTGGCCGGCAGCCTCTTCATATCCCGAGGTACCGTTTACCTGACCCGCAAAAAACACACCGGGCACACGACGCGACTCCAGGGTTTTGCGAAGCTGATTGGGAGGAAAATACGCATATTCCACAGCATAGGCCGGCTTCAGAATCTGCGCGGCGGAAAATCCCTCAAGACTCTGTACCATTTGAACCTGCACTTCCGCAGGAAGACTGGTGGAAAACCCACTCAGATACATCTCTTGTCTCCCCACCCCTTCGGGCTCAAGGAAAAGCCCGTGGCCGGATCGATCACCAAACCGCACCAGCTTATCCTCAATGGAGGGGCAATACCGCGGCCCCGCCCCGGTGACAGTTTTCAGGCCGTACACCGGCGACTGACCAAGATTTTTTCGTATTATCTCATGAGTTGCCGGGTTTGTGCGAACCTCCCAGCACAGCCCCGTATTATTCAGCTCAAAATCTGTGGAATAACTAAAGGGAACAGGCTCAGCGTCACCCCGTTGAACGTGAAGCCTGGAATAATCAACGGAATCAGCGGCTATTCGTGCAGGGGTCCCTGTCTTCAACCGCCCCGACGCCACTCCCAAAGAACACAATGAATCCACAAGGCCACAGGAAGCCCGCTCCCCCATCCTGCCGCAGGCAACCCGGCGATCACCGATATGGGCCTCACCGTTAAGAAATGTTCCCGCCGTAACAACACAGGATTTTGCGGAAACAGAATACCCGGACTCCGTTTCCAGAAAGGCAAACTCCCCGCCACGCGTATGAAGGGCAACAACCATATCCTGAAGAAGGGAAATCTCAGGAGCATCCTCAAGCATGCGCCGAGCCAGATCACGATAGGCAAAGCGATCAACCTGGGCGCGCAAGCCGTGCACTGCCCGCCCCTTACTTTTGTTTAGTACACGAAACTGTATTCCGCTTTGATCAGCTAAGCGACCCATTGCTCCGCCCAGGGCATCTATTTCGCGGACGATATTACCCTTGGCCACACCGCCGATGGATGGATTGCACGACATTTCACCGATATAATCAAGGTTTGAGGTAATAACCAAAACAGCGCACCCAAGACGGGCACCGGCAAGTGCCGCTTCGATTCCTGCGTGACCAGCGCCCACAATAATTACGTCGTACTTCATATGCTCCCGCTGCTGTTTTTTATAAAATACATCATTCCACACAAAAATCAAAACAGTGTTTCACGTGAAACATAATTATGCGTTGAGAATGCGGCTGCCCCTCTGTACGAAAAGCCTGGTTTATTGAAACAAACAAGGTAGTGCATACAGCCCGTACGCAAGGAATTGCTCCGGGCAATACTCTTTGCAGCACCATCAGTATAGCACAGTCTGTCGATCCATTTCGAATAAGGCATCAGCCTCACGGTTAGGCTTAAATGTTTCACGTGAAACATTTAAGCACATCTACACAGTTTCTATAGCACGCAGACTATGGCCTGCGGATCATGCCCGTGACAGGGTGTCACCACATGTTCCACGCCGCAGTGAGGGCAGGGTGTTTCAAATGTTTCCATGAGGAAGCTGCTGCCGCATGAACCACATGGAATTGAGTACGCCTGGGGGAGAAAATGAGAAGAAAACCCCATGGCCCGAACTTTTTGTAACACGTCTCGTCCTTTTCCAAATTGCCCAGAGCATCCATTATGCATATATATCCCCTTCAAGGTCAAAAAATGTATCCAGAGTGTCTCCCTGTCGTAACAGACTGCGCATTTTCTGTACAATTACATCCACACGCTTTATTTTTTTCAAAACCTTCTTTTCCGCGTGATCCGTCTGTATTATTTTGGCAATGCCGCCGTTGGCAATCACCATGCGATAATCGCCCATCAGGGCCAACAACGGGTCGTGAGTGGCCATCAACACGATTTTATCCTTAGACAACAACAGATCCAATGCTTTCTCACGATCAATGCCGGCATTTTCAATTTCATCGATAAGGACGATGGGAGAAGAGCTTAATATTGCCGTATCGGCAATCATAAGAGCACGTGACTGACCACCCGAAAGACTGGTGATCTGAGTGGCAGGCAAAAACTTCTCCCCCGCAAGCTGATTTGCCTCTGAGATTATGGAATCGATAACCTCCCGGGGGCTGTCCACAAGTCGGCTTTCTGCATGGAGGTGCAAAAACTCCTCCACAGAAAGGTCCATAACAAAGTTCATATTCTGCGAAAGCTGAGCCACAAGTTTATGACTGTGTGAATACCGCCACTCTGTCCTGGCTTCTTCTCCGTTTACCAACAGTGTTCTGCCTGTTGGAGTGTCAGCCCGGGCCATCCATTCAATATCTGCCAAAAGACGACTCTTTCCGGAACCCGTGGGCCCAACAATTGACATAACCTCACCGGTACTAATCGTAAGGGATTCAAATTTTTCCGGTAATCCATCCTTATCAGTTCCGGGAAGAAGGGAAATGGAATCCAGTTGAAACGGGTCATGATACAACACCTCTGCCATTTGCTCCATATATTCCTGGGCATCCTTCAGCAGCGTCGTAGGATGTGTTCCCCGATCTTCAAAATATTCAGAATCATATGTGGACAAAACGCCCATAAGTGTCGTGTCCATCTGTCCGGAAATATCAATACCCATTCCTTCAATATACTCCTCCATAAAAGGGTAATCGTGTACCACCTGACCCAAAGAGACATCTGTAAGCATATACGGTGACTTCATTTGTTACCTTCCAGGTTGATTTTTCGTACATTTCCAAGTTGATACTGACTTCCTATTTTCTTTTCACCCAGACAATAGGAGCATAATGCCGAGGGCATGGGGTATCGAAGCTCTTCCTCAACAACGGTATGTATCTGCCGAGACGTTTCCATAAGCAGGCGTCCCAGCTCATATGCCCCCTGCCCCGTAAGGCCGTTAACGTTGAGTATCACAGCACGGGGGTTTACCCGGCTCACACGGGCGGCAAACACCTCCCGCTCAGCCTGGGACACAATATCCCCCTTGGTAATGACCACAATATCTGCACTCGTAAGCAGGGGGCCGATTTTTTTAGGAGTGTTTATCCCGCTAAGATTATCAATCACGCACAGGGCGGTTATATTTTTTATATAGGGAGAACATCGGTTGCATAGGCCCGCTGATTCTGTTATCAGGGTATCAAATTTTTGGAAAATCCCCCACTGAACCGATTCTTCAATATTGCTGACAAAGTAATGATCCGGACACAGGGAACCGGACAACCCCTTACCCACGGGAATACCGTGCGCACGATAGCGATCATCATCATCTGTGGTAAGGCAGTCGAACTTTACAACGCCCACCGTATCCTGGGGCTGACCCATATTTTCTATGGTTTTTATAATTATGGATGTTTTGCCCGAAGAGGGAGGACCGGAAACAGTTATCAGATTCATGATATCCTCCGTGTTGTATGACCATGTTCAAATATGTTGAGACATCGCTCTATCTCCTGTCCCACATCACAATTAATAAGATTATCCCATCCCGCCCACATAAAGGGGGCTCCCTTTTCCACGGGATTATCCACCAGGGGATGAAGGGAAGGAAACAACCCCTTGTGCGCAAGTATTTCACCAATCTCACGGGAACCGAGAAACTCAACTATGCGCTGTGCAGGCGCAGGAATGTCATTTTTTGTAAGCATAAATATCGGGCTGAAAACCGCCCCGTCACTGGGCCAGACAACTTCCACCGTAGACAGATTCTGAACGGTTTTGGTGAAAAAACAGGGCATAATAGTTACTGCGGGACGGGATGTTTTCCGCTGGGAATTTTTTACCATCTCAGAGGGATGCATACTGCGCTGAAGCGATCTTCCAAGGCGTGCAACAGCATCTTCACCATAGGTAAAACGCAGGGAAAGAAGAATGGCATTAAAAAGATCAAAATCCCCAACCGGAAGGGATATGGAATCTTCAAACCCGCTGTTTAGAATATCCTGCCACGAACGGGGCGTGCTGCGTCCCCGAAGCTCGTCTGTATTTACCAGGAATACGGCGGGTACACCGGAGAGCATAGAATAAATCTTTTGAGGATCTTCAAGATCACAGCCGGCAAACGCAGGGTTTTCCCCCTCACGATGGAGATGGTCTTTAAAAACTCCGGCCTCCCGCAGTCGCCCTATCTTTTTTTGATCAAAAAAGAGATCAAAACCTGCAGACACAAAAATATGCGGAAGGTCATCCGCATCCACAGTGTCGCCGAGATGATTTTCTATCCAGGCAGTACCCATACTGGCAGGCTTAAAGTCTGCTGAAACAGTACATTCTTCATCTTTTTCAAATTGACTCAGAAAAACTTCAAAGGCTTCCATCAAAGGTGTTTTTACCGGGCAGGGCAAAATACCCACAAGGGAAATATCCCCTGTGGAGGCAGTTTCCCCTGATGCGGGAGGAGGGGGAACCACCTCTTCCATACGCTGAATAAAGGCGTCGACAGAAATGTTACGGGCCGCCAAAGCCGACTGAAGTGTTATTTTTGACGCCAGTGTATCAATATTCTCTTCGGACAGGATTCGTTCCATTCCCAGGGAATAAAACAGCGGTCGGGTTTCAGGGTACCGACGCACTATCTCGGCCAGGGATTTCTTCGTATCAACAACCATAGGTTCTCCTTTGTTATGTATATGGGTAATATAAACGAAATAGATATACCGTGTTGTAACATTGGTTACACAGTGTGTATATTCCCTACATGTTTGATAAAGTTGTGGAGATCCCATGAACAATTTAGCAATACTCCGCTTTTCCCCGCTCTTTTGGGGGTTGAGCCCGGAAGAAATAACAGCCCTGTTTGAACGGTATCCTCACAGGGTTCACTCCTTCAAAAAGGACCAGACAATTGCATGTGCAGGCACACCGCTCGATCATCTGCTTATACTCATCTCGGGGAGTGTACGGGGCCTTATCATTAACGGTGCCGGAGATATGGTGCATGTTGAGGATATTTCCGCACCAAACCCACTGGTCCTTGCCTTTATATATGCAAAAAAACCGCGCTACCCCGTGGACATACTGGCAAACGGTGATGTGGAGATTCTGAAGATGAAAAAAGCCACGCTTACCCATATGCTCCGGGAGAATGAAGAGGTATTGTTACGCTATCTTACGTCAATTTCTGAAAAAGCGCTTTTTTTACGCCAAAAAATGGAATTTCTCTCGTTCACAACCATCCGCCAAAAGCTTGCCGGCTTTTTCCTGCAGCACTACCGGCAGGAAGGGGCAGAGTTTTTTGTGCCTGAATCACAGGAAAAACTTTCAAAAATCTTCGGAGTCACCCGCCCGTCTTTGAGCAGGGAGATAAAGCATCTGAAAAACCACGGCATAATTAATCAGAACAAAAAAACATTTGCCATAAAAAACGTCGCCGCCCTGAAGGAACTTATAGAATAACACACATGGCAGAGGTTTCACGTGAAACATATAGGCTTCACAGATGTTCCCGGGCATGGGCATCGATGATGTCAGCATAGAGACCGGTATCGGGGATAATGGAAAAGGACTGATCTTCCACGACTTCACCAAGAAGCGTTGTAATAAACCGCCAGGTTCCGCACTTATCCACAAGGGGCTCCCAGAGAGTATCTCCTACATACACAAAAAAATCGTTGGTACGCACAGGGATTTCCCCAACAAAATCGGGAACTACCTCACCACACCTGTCACAAAAAGGAGGGTGAATAACCCGATAGTGCACAGATGTCCCCTTGGCATTGCGCAGATGAAGAACATAGCCGAATTCAGATTCACAGCGGGCTGGGATGGTTTGGGAAAATTTCAAAAACCGGGGAAGCCCGCTGCAGCGGTTACTCCACTTTGCAAAGAGACCGCAATATTCTGTTGTTGCCGAAAACCGGCGTTTCTTCTTTGCCATACCACCATACCCTTTCTGAAGAGATAAAATACATTATGAAAAGAAAAAACACTGAAGGAATCACGGAAACAAAATCCTCACATGATGAACATCAAAAAGGACACTGGTGCAGGTGCATAAACCAAACACAGTTCGAAGAGCTTCTGTACCGGGCAAAAGGTGTTGGTATACAGCTCAAATGCAGTGGACACGGTGCAGAAGCACAATACGCCATAATTGCGGCGTACGTATCTCCTGCAGGGGTGTAAAAATGACGGAAAATCACAGCAGGCCCTGCAGGTATGCCTGAATCTGCGGGACAAGAGGTGTTATTGACCAGCACCACCCACAAATAATTATAACAAATCCCGTCATCACAAACCACTGCCGCATCGCACTATGGCAAAACAGGTGTCAAAACCGAATGGTAATGCTGCGTACCTGCCAGGCACACCAAAAAAAGCCCCGGAAATACCGGGGCTGATAAAAAAACAGTAATTCGGAGTTATCCATCGTCACCAATGGCATCAACCGGGCATCCCTCAAGGGCTTCCCGGCAGGCGGATACCTGATCATCATCCGCAGGCTGAGCACTCACAAATGCCTGGGAATCATCATCCATCTCAAAATTGTCCGGTGCAGTCTGAACGCAGAGCTCGCAGCCGATACAATTTGTATCAACATACCAGGTTCCCGCTGCATTGGAGCTGTGTTTTTGTGTCGCGTCTGCCATAATTCCTCCTTAGGAATAAATCAATTCATCAATATCTTCTTCCACCGTACCAATACCGGCAATGCCGAATTTTTCCACAAGAATATTTGCAACATTGGGTGAAAGAAACGCCGGTAGAGTAGGACCCAGGTGAATATTTTTTACACCCAGTGACAATAGTGCCAAAAGAACAATGACCGCTTTTTGCTCATACCAGGCAATATTATACACAATGGGCAGATCGTTAATATCATCCAGACCGAAAACCTCCTGAAGCTTCATGGCAATTACCGCCAGGGAATAGGAGTCATTACACTGCCCCGCATCAAGAACGCGGGGAATGCCCCCGATATTACCAAGATCAAGCTTATTATACCGGTATTTCGCACACCCCGCCGTAAGAATTATTGTATCATCGGGAAGTGCCTGAGCAAAATCCGTATAGTACTCCCGGGATTTCATCCGTCCGTCACACCCGGCCATAACAACAAATTTCTTTATATCACCCCTCTTAACCGCATCAACAACTTTGTCTGCCAGTGCTAATACCTGATTATGGGCAAAACCGCCCGTTATGGTTCCTGTCTCTATTTCCTTTGGAGGGTCACATTTTTTTGCATGGGCAATAATAGATGAGAAATCCTTATTCCCCGCATCGTCTGCTTCAATATGAGTACACCCTTCAAAACCGGCAGCACCCGTAGTATAAATTCGGTCTTTATACTCTGCATCGGGTGGGGTTATGCAGTTTGTGGTAAATAGAACAGGACCGTTGAAGCTTTTAAATTCCTCATTCTGTTTCCACCAGGAGTTCCCGTAATTTCCGACAAAATGGTCATATTTTTTGAAGGCAGGATAATAATTTGCAGGAAGCATCTCCGAATGCGTGTAAACATCAATGCCGGCATCCTTTGTTTGGTCAAGAAGGCGCTCCATATCTTTGAGGTCATGTCCGGAAATAAGTATGCCGGGATTGGTGCGCACGCCAATGTTAACCTCTGAAATCTCAGGATTTCCATAGGCTCCCGTATTGGCTTTGTCCAATAGGGCCATGGTATCAACCCCCATTTTTCCGCACTCAAGAACAAGATTTGTCAAGGCATCCGCTGAAAGGGAATCATCCAAAGTGGCCGCCAGAACACGATAGATAAAATCGACAATTGAACCGTCCCGTACACCAAGATTGGCAGAATGTTCGTAATAGGCGGCCACACCTTTAAGGCCGTAAGTCAAAAGCTCACGAAGGGAACGAACATCTTCATTTTCCGTTGCAAGAACCCCAACCTTATCAGCCTTTTCATACATGGCATCATCGAGAGAAACCGTAAATGAAAGCGCATCCGTATCTGCGGTAATCTGCCCGGATTCAATTAAGGAATCACGAATTTTCAGAGCGCGGATAATATCCTTTTCAAATACAGCAGCGTCAAAATTAGCATTGGTTATGGTTTTGAAAATTGCCGTGACAACAAAATCATCCACACTGGTATCACGGGAGGCTCCGCGTTCCACCGCGAGGGCGATTCCCTTAAGGGAATACAAAAGCAGATCCTGTAAATCCGCTACATCCGCAGGCTTACCGCAGACGCCTCTTTTTGCCTTGCAGCCTACTCCGGCTGCTGCTTCCTGACATTGATAACAAAACATAGAACCTCCTGTTATACAGTTGGGTTTGGGGTTTTTACAACAAGTACTCTGCATGGTACATCTTCATGATTGGACAAAAAATGGCGAATATGTGCGGGACTTTCTATCAAGGTATCCCGGGAAAAAGGGTGTTCCTCTTCACCAATGCTTACCTGAACCGTTCCTTCAAGAACATAAAAAAAAACATCCACGGGAGTTTTATGGGGAATAAGCTTCTCCCCCGGCTGCAAGGTAATATGCATCACCTGCGCATCTTTTTTACTGTACAGCGGGGCCACACGAACACCGTGTTTCGGGTGGATTTTCTCACAATTTGTATACACACTGAAGTTCACAACATCCTCCAAATAAAAGAGTATGCCCAAAAGATACACCAAAACAAAAAAAGAAACAGTGACATATGTTACATTGTCTATTGATTTTATCTGTGTATAAAGAATCTACGATACAGAAAGCAGCATGTCAAGACGAAGGCGGCTTTTAAGGCAGAAAATGTTCACAGTGGCGTTGACCCAAAAAACATACACTGCACCGGCAGTTGTAAACCGCTGTTACAGCCCGTATCAACAGTTTTAAAGCCCACACTTACCACCAGTGTTTACCACGGCAGTCTCGTATTGGTAGTGTGCATAAAGAAAACCAACGGTGAATTTACAATACAGAAGCGAAAAAAAGGCCGCCCTGAAAAAGGCGACCCGATTTAAAAAATAATCATACACTTATCTAAGATGAAACTGTGAGGTCATCAGGTTTTGCCCCGACGCACTCTGTATCTGCAAAACGTAAATACCGGAGGAAAGGCCCATATCCGCAAAATTAATTGTCCGGGGACCCGTGGTATTCACCGATTTGAGAAGACGGCCGTTGACACCGCTTATCCGTACCGTCAACGGGGCATTCTCAGTAATCTGCAAAACAGAACCGTGGAGAGCAACATCAGAAGCTCCTTTGTGTGTACCAATCACAGGAACTTCAGAGTCATACAAAACCTCAAGATCCGCCACGGAGGTCCATACTTCACCATTTACTTCGGAAAGAGCCACAAGGCGTATAAAAGAAGCATCATTCTGAGTTGGAATAAAGGCTCCATCCTGCACGTCAGTACTGTTTGTGAAAAAACCTTCCGCAACAGGCTCTCCCCACTCTTCTCCATCAGCACTCAGATAGACAGCGTATTCGTCAATCCGTCCGTTCTCGCTGTCCTGGCGGGGAGTATAGCGCAGGCCGCCCACAGCAACGGCGGTATCCAGGGCAAGTACGATCTCGTGGGGATGTTCCTCCGCAGGATCCTCCCAGTGGGTAAACCACACCGTGGAGTTATCTCCGTCCAAAACATTTGCTGCAGGCCGGCCGTCTCCGCTTTCATCTTCGGAGGAAACTGAGGCAACAGACAGAAGGGATTGGTTCAGAGATTCATACCCATGGGCAGTGAAATTTGCCTGAACACTTTTGTCTCCATCCACAACAATAGTGGCAGAATACTCATCACCGCTGAGATCGCCCTCCCAGCCGGAAAACACGTACCCTGCATCGGGATGAACACGCAGTGTTACTTCCTCTCCGGCAACATACTCAGAATAATCGGGAGACAGGCTCACACTTCCGTTTTCTGCTGTAACATCAAGGGAATAGGTTGTTACAGGGTCAAAATTGGCCGTAATATTTTTATCGCCGTCCATAACAACGGTCACGGGAGCATCAGAGCCGGAGATATCACCGCTCCAGTGACTGAATTCATAGCCGTAATCAGCCTGAGCACTCAGCTCCACCTCCGTATCCTCCTCAAAGGATGATCCGTCGGGATCGGTCTCAACAGAACCGTTTTCCGCAGTGAGAGCAAGGTCATAAAACGTTGCTCCCGTCCCGATATCAAAGGTCATGGTTGCCCCGGAGGAACTGAGATTACGGAGTTCTATGCGGGAGGCAACATTTTCATGCCACCGTGCAGCGGGGGA
>JBNJEI010000027.1:0-34836 GCA_051745755.1 Fibrobacterota bacterium | reverse complement strand
AAGAAATGAAAAGGCAGGATGTTTTTTTTCAACAGACTTAATCAGTTGCGCACCCGCTGTGGAATGATCGATCTTTCCTTTTTTGTAATTGAGATCCTCTTCTGCATCGACATCAAAATCAGGGGAATCCTGTTTGATAGAAAATCGGATATACTCTTGGAACTCTTCACTGTATTTCCCAAGGTCGTGGAGAAGGCCAATGAGTTCACCGCTAAGAGGTAAACCAATTATTTCAGTAAAACCATTCGCGAGTTCTGAAACTGCTTGCAGATGCTCAACAACGCTCTGCTCTTTTTTATCTGATTTTCTTTGGTGAGCTATATACATTTTCCCACTCCCTCAAGCAATCCCCCCAAATCATGAACATTCCACCCACCATTTTCATCCTGTCGTACATGAGCTAACATAGAAACTCCCGAAAAAAGACATACTGTCAATATATGATGCATGTGTGACAACTGGCGTCACTAATCCCCAAACATGAAAAATTATTCTCCCGCAACAACCCCCATATACCCCACAACCTTATGTGAATCTGCCAACCCGCTGTCAGCACTGGTTCGATAATCCACCACCTGAGTGGAAAAATCAAGCTGACGGATGGATGTAAGAAGCGCCTGAAGCCCGACAAACCCACAGGCCTCACCCAGGCGAAGCTTTGCAGTATCCCTGTGTTCAAATGCAGACACTATGCGCCTGTCAATCGCATGGGCTTCACTCTCCCGGTGAAAATGACTGAGATCAGAGCTGACAATAATAAGATTTTTTTTGTCTTTAAAAAGATACTGCATAAGAGAATAGACAAATTCATAGCTGTTCATGCCGTAGATAACCTCAACCACAGGAATATCAGCGGCACAGGAAATAAGCGGTACCAATACCTCAGTACTGTGCTCACGATGCACATGTGAGATATAATGCCCCTGAAACGTATCCTTCAGCATCTGCGTATATGCTGTATCAATGGGGTGTGTGCCACCGGGGATTTCATATTCATCCTCACTGCAAAAAGATAGATCATCCAGGTAATGATGGTGGGATGGACCCAAAATAATAATCCGGTCGTAGGCGGAGAGATCAACCTGATGCAGGGCTGTCTGGGCGGTAACGCCGGAAAAATCATATCCCGCATGGGGAAGAACGAGAGCCCGGGGGAAAAAATCAATATCAAAGTCGGGTATTGCTTCTTCCCATCGGGAAATCATATCCCTGACGGCAGTCATACTCGCCGGATAAAAAAGACCGGCATGGTGCATTTTTCTAGTCATGAAACACTCCCTCAATTGTGGTTTTGCATTCCGGACAGGATCCGTTTTTTATATGAACCCTGGTTTTTCCAAATTTAAAGCGTTCAATAAGCAGCTTTCCGCAGCGTGGACAGGGAGTGTGTACATCCTCCCCTGTATTGCCGCTGTATATATAATAAAACCCCAGTTCCACCAGAATATTTATAAAAAAATCGATATCCGAAAGAGGGGTTGGCTGTTCTGCTGAATAGCGGGAGGTGGGAAAAAAACGGGTAATATGCCAGGGGATTTCAGGGGAAACAGCGCGGATTTTTTCAGCTGCCTCTCTGAATGCAGTAAAATCAGTATTGAAATCGGGAACAACAAGGGTGGTCAATTCAACATGCACCCCCGCTTCATAAAACAAAGAGATTGAATCAAACACCTGCTGCAGGTTTCCTCCCAGTCTTTGGGCATAGGTTTCACCAGAAAAACATTTCAGATCAATGTTTATTCCGTGAGTGAGGGTAGCCATTTCCCGACCGGTTTCTGCCGACATCATCCCGTTTGAAACCATGATGTTTTTGAGACCCGCCCGGGAGGAACGCTGGAAAAGTTCTCTGCCGAAGGGCCAGAAAACAGTGGGTTCATTATAGGTCAGTGCCAGGGAGGAACAGCCCTTTTCACGGGCGGTGTTAACAATTCTGTCACAGCTGGTTCGGGGCCCCCGGGCGGGAGATTGCACAAGGGTATAATTCTGACAGAAGGGGCATCTCATATTGCACCCCTCAGTCCCCACGGAAAGGCAGGTAGTGCCCGGTAGAAAATGATAGAGAGGTTTTTTCTCCACGGGATCAAGCTGCATGGCACGGGGACGTTCGTACACATCACATACCAGTTCTCCGGCGTTATTACGGTTTACACCGCAAAAACCGCGCTCGCCCGAAGGAATAGTGCAGCGACGAAAACAGAGAGGACACCGTACACTTACATTATTTTCAGTACTTGACGACATGAGCTATCCTTTATACGACGTTACGGTATATCGGGTGATTTCCGGTCCTTCATCAAGTATACAGGAGTCAAACCCGGCCTTGGCACAAAGATGAGTAAAAAAGGCAGTAAAATCGGGAAGTTTCTCCCATACCTGGGGAAGAAATGTGGCGGAGCGGGTTCCAAGGCGGAGAATAACACCGTCTTTTCCGGGGGTTATTTTTTTTCGTAATTCATCAACGCCGGTATAGGAAACATGTTCAAAGGAGTGCAGCAGAGACACCTCAACACTAATACGGGGATATTCCTCCGCAGACAGAGGTGGAAAACGAGGGTCACGAAATGCGGCATTGACGGCATTTTCACGGATATTTTTTTCGAGGGATTCAACAGGCCGTACGGTACCGATACACCCCCGCAAAGCGCCGTTTTTTTCAAGAGTAACAAAGGACGCCCCCGGAATATCAAGATCCGGAACAGAAGGAATTGATATCCCCTCGTCCCAGACCTTTTCGATGGATTTTCGTGCCAGCGTAACAATCACATCTGTCTGCATAGCTCTCCCTTTAAAACCTCTAATTTTTTGCAGCTGAGAATGAATTATCCGCCGTATTGGCTATCTGGTACCTGTCAAAGACATCCTGCAGCAACTCAGCATTCTTGGTATCAACCCAGGTTTTTAAATCATCTATTTCGGTAACTGAGAGAATATGGGAAAGCTCTTCCTGAACCTGCGCAGCGTCAACCTTTGCTACAATCTCCTTGATAATGGGAATCATGGCGGGAATAACGGAAAACCGGGTCAGCCCCAATCCCAGCAGCGTTGTGGTATAAATGGGATCACCCGCCATTTCACCGCAAATGGAAATAGGAATTCCCTTGTCCTTACAGCAGTCAATGGCTTTTTTGATAATACGGAGAAATGCAGGTTCAGCGGGATTATACAGATAATTCACCTTACTGTTATTTCTGTCAGCAGCACTGAGATACTGAATCAGATCGTTGGTGCCGATGGAGGCAAAATCGATATATTCCAGAAATGAATCTATTTCAAGAATGGCCAGAGGAACCTCAAATAAAATGCCCAAAGGAGGACATTCAATCCCCAATTCCTGCGCAGTCTGTTCTGTAAACTCTTTTATTTCACGCCATTCCGAAAGAGTGGTAACCATGGGGAACATAATACGGTAATCGTGTCCCTGTCCGGCACGCATCATGGCCCGCAGCTGGGTTCTGAAAAGGTCCTTTCTGCTGAGAAGTATCCGCACAGCCCGCCAGCCCATAAAGGGATTACCCTCCTTGGGCATTTTGAGAAATTTGGCCGCCTTATCGCCGCCAACATCCATTACCCGTATGGTGGTCTCCTTACCCTTCTGTTCCCCGATAATATTTGCATAATACTCGTATTGTTCATCCTCTTCGGGGAAGAAATCCTTTTCAGACAACAGATATTCCGTCCGCACAAGCCCGATACCGTCAGCACCGTTTTTTGTCGCCACGGATACATCTGTTTCAAAGGAGATATTTGCCAAAACGGAAATCCGGACACCCGTGGGAGTATAGGCCGGTGCGTGCCATCGCTTTGCCCCGCGCTCACGCTCCTGGATATACCGTTCTTTATATTCCTTATACGCTGCGCATTCATCACTGGAAGGATTAATTATAACCATATCCCTATAGGCATTTACCAAAACCGGAACATGGGGGTCAAATTTTTCTTTAATATTATCTACACCGGCAATAACGGGAATTGAATAGGACCGTGCCAGAATAGCCGCATGGGAAGTTCTCCCGGCACTCTTACTCACAATACCCTTAATTCTCTCCACATTAAAATTAACAATATCCGAAGGAGTAAAACTCCGATCAATGATAAGAACAACATCTTCGGAAAAGGTGTATTTTGCATTACCGTCATTTTTAAGAAAATTGATAAGGGTTTCACATATCTCAACCATATCACTGCTTCTGTCTTTAAAATAGCTTGTTCCGGCAGAGTTGAACTTATCAATAAATTCCTTGGACACAGAGCGTACCGCACTCTCAACGGTATAGTTTTTTCGGGAAATATAATCGGTGATCTGACCTTTAAACGCGGGATCATCTATGATATGCTCATAGATTTTCATAATAGTGCCCTGATCAGAATCATCAAGATTCTTTATATCACGGCCGTCATGGTATCCCCGATAATAACTTTTTACTTTATTTCGAACTGATTCAAATTTATCCAGCTCATGAACCACGTCACTGTGGGAAATGGTTTCTATTTCAAAATCCTGAACCGCACGTCCAATAAAATATGCCTTACCGAGACCTTCACCCCGGACAATTGACGAACCGGCTACTACCTTGCGTTCTGCCATTAGACTCCCCAAACATTGTTATAAAATTCAAGTATCAGATCATCCAAAGATGACAATCCCGCTCTACCGAGGTTCTTGATGACCCGTGAAGCCCACTCAGACTCATTTTGATACAATGCATCAATTGCATCATGCATAGCACAGTATTCATCAAAGAACTTTAAAAAACCGTATTCATCAGTATATCGAATTGCTGAAAGCAGGGGATACAGCTCTTCACCCCGGGGAAACGCGGGAACTTTCTCATCAAGGAATTCAAATATGGGCGTCAGCACACCCTCTCCGTTCACACGATCCACCAGATCCGTCTGGGCCTCACCGTTTTGTACATCATCGCCAAAGCTAAACACATTATCCCTGCCGAGAATATGCGCAATCTCCCTGTCGGGAGGATTTGCACCCACAGCGGGAATGGCACCGTTTACCACATAGCGCATAATATTGAGTCCGTAGGCAACGTGATCACGTGCCGAAGGCTGTTCGAGCAGATCAATTGCGGGAAGAAGAAACTCTTCCTTTGATGCGGTGCAATTGGGAATAAAGATGACCCGAAGTTTTGTAACGGTTTCCGGATCGCTGTTAATAATCTCTGCAACAATATTAATCAGATGGATCAGCTGTTTACTGAGAAAATCCGAAGGCGGAGCATATCCGCCGAGGATATAATTCCGTGCTACAGGGGTTTCACCCTTTTTGATTTTGAAGTAACGATGCAGGATATAGAGAATCTGCAGTATCTGACCATGGGCCATATGAATGCGTCTGTTATGCATTACAAACATGGCATCGGGGTCAACAGACTGTCCAAATTCTTGTGTCAGATATGAACACAGCCATATTTTGGATTCTTTTTTTACCCGCTTAATATCTGCATGAAAGGCGGGATCATCCGATTTATTCTCAAGGGTTAAAAGCTCCCTGTTATTTCCGATCCACCGTTTTCCGATGTACGCATTTATGACAGATGTAAGCTGTTTATTAGGGATTATCAGCCACCGCCGTAGAGAAATTCCGTTTAGGCCGGGTATAAAACTCTTGTTGAAGTACTGATTGAATTCAGAGAACATTTCATCGCGCAGTTTTTGTGTCTGGTAGTTTGAGATACCGGAAACAAACTGGGATATAAGAACGCAGATATTTCCCATGCGCACTTTCTGCACCATGCCTTCCTCTATAAGGGAAAGATTGCGTGCCGCTTCATCGGGAAGCTGCTTTTTCTGCCGCAGATGATCAAGAAACCGCTGGTTCAGCTCCCGGATTAATTTTGCATGGAAGGGCAGTATTTTATCCATCATATAGAGGGGCCATTTTTCTATTTGCGAATGATCCATGGCGGTACTTGAAAAGATAAAGACCTTTTCGGCAATTCGAAGGCTTTCATCAAGGGTAATGCCATTTTGGTGCATCAATACAGAGAGAAACTCAATAACCGCAATGGCACATTTTGAATCGGATATATGAATGACAATATGGCTGCCGATCTCCCGAATGGGATCACCGCTGTTTTCATAGCGCCGAAGAATATCACGAAGGGAGGACGCGGCAAGGAAATACTGCTGCTTAATTCGAACGTCGGTGATCTTGCGCACGGAATCATCAGGAAACAGGTAGAGGGTTACATCTGTGGAGTCATGCTTTTCCTCACAGGCCCGGGTATAATCGCCGTGATTAAGATAGTCGGGGTGAAATTCCCCCGTAGCAATTCCTTCCCAGAAACGAACCGTATTTACCACACCGTTTTTATATCCCACCACGGGATAATCCATGGGAGAAGCAATTACGTATTGATCCGGTACCCACGTACCCAGAACAGAAGAATCCTGTGCCTGGGTGATATGCCCTCCGAAGCCGATCTGCTGATTATACTCTGTACGACGAACAAACCAGGGATGCTGATAGGCCTTCCAGTTGTAGGGAACTTCCTCCTGCCTCCCCGCAGTTATCTTCTGCCTGAAACCGGCATAATTATACCATAATCCGTATCCCATTGCGGCAAGCCCCTGGCTTGCAAGGGTTTCATTTACACAGTGGGCGATTTCACCCTTGGGGGAATTACCAAAATCAAACTCAGCTTCGCAGGCAAAAAGCTCATCCATGGTGGCACCGATGGTGGAAGCCATCTCCTCCACTTCCCCTTCAATACCGGCATCGACAATATAACGCCTAAGGCTTCGCCCGAAGGAGTAGTCAAGGGAGAGGTAGTAGACGCGTTTAACACGGTTATTTCGATACATATACTGCGTGGAAATCCACTGGTCTGCAATATGCGTTCGCACAGCATAGCTTAATGCCATGTATTTATCGTAGATAGTAGCTGTCAACTCATCCTTTGAAAGGAAGTTGCGCAGATACAGATTATAAAAATTCTTAAAATTCTCCATAGAGCAGCCGAATAAATTTATAAGTTAAATAGCAATATACGTCATAATCCGCAGATTATCAAAATTCTTTGGCAAAAACATCTCGTCTGCCTACCCATAGAATAATTTTTCCGTATCAACAATCATCAGTGTTTTGGCACCGATCTTTGAGATGCCGTGTATATATTCTCCGTGATCGGATACGGTTATTTTTGGTGGGGGCTTGATTTTATTCTCCGGAACAGGATACACCTCATCCACGGTATCAACAATCATTCCGATGTCCACAGTATCAAGATTTATAACAATGATACAGGTTTCCTCATTGTAGTCAGTCTTTCCGATATTAAATCTTTTACGCACATCAATCACAGGAATAACCTGACCGCGAAGATTAATTACACCCTGAACATACTCCGGTGTATCGGGCACTGTGGTAATTTTCTGAATCCCCACAATCTCAATAACATCCTTTATGGGAATACCATAGAGTTCTTTCTGTATCCAGAATGCCAGATACCGACCTTCAAGAATATTCTCGTCTTCAAAGAGAGCCAGATCGTCCTCATGGGCTGTTGTGTGCTTATTTTCTGAAGTTTTCATGAAAACCCCTGTGTTATATTTCTTTCTATACTTTTACAGTATGCTATGATAGAATATAATTGTCAACACAATTTTTGTAACATTAGAGCCATCACTGAGAAAAGGGGTACCCCGAATGAATCGAATGGAACGTTTGAAAAAATTAAAAAAGATTGCACGCAATCACAAAAACACCTCGGTATTCAGAAAAAGAATGGCATCTCAGACTGAAAACCGGGGCAAAGGGCTTTCACCCCAGGCAGCCAAGGCCATTGCCGAAGCCATACAGGGGATGATGAAGGAGTAATTCTATCCAAGCTCCTTTGACCGTTCACAGGATGCCTGGACAGCATGTATCAGCGCCGCACGCAACCCCCGCTCCTCCAGGGTTTTCACCGCCGCCGCCGTAGCTCCCCCCGCAGACAGAACATGGGATTTTAAGACAGCAGGATGTTCACCGGTTTTCTCAACCATCGATGCGGCCCCCCGCACAGTAGCCGCCGCACATTTCAAAGCTTCTCCATAGGAAAGCCCCATGGCAACCCCGCCTTCAGCCAGAGCTTCAATAACGGTGTATACATAGGCAGGTCCGCTTCCGGAAAGCCCCGTAACAGCACCCATAACCGATTCCGACACAAAGATATAACTCCCTGTGCAGGCAAGAATTTTCTCAGCCAGGGATTTCTCCTCAACACCGCAGTTCGCGTCAAGGGCATAAGCACTCATACCCTCTCCGATAAGGGCCGGAGTATTGGGCATAACGCGGCAGACTTTTGCTCCCTGGGGAAGAATACCCTGCAGATGAAGAATGGATACCCCCGCTGCCACGGATATCCAGAGCGTCCCGGGAGAGGTGCGGGTAAACACCCGGCATGCATCATTGATATACTGGGGTTTAACGGCAAGTAAAACCGCATCCGGTGCCGACTGTGCAGTAAACCAGTCTTCCGGCTGTTCCTCCGTGGTAATGGAGGCGACCTTCTGCAGTGCGTCAGGTGAGGGATCACTTACACGAATCTCCGCTTCGGGATAGGAGTCTTTTATCCCCGAAATAAGCGCCCGTCCCATATTTCCACATCCTAAAACTGCAATTTTCATATATTCTCCTCACCGCTATAATTCATAGAGCTGTTCATCATCTTTCTGAAGCGACAGTGAATGCAGCATACCGCCGCCGTATTTATAAATATCAATTGACAGAACATTTTTTTCAAATTCAAGAATAGCGTAGCTGGCGGGATTTCCGCGATCATAATAGCCTTTTAAATGGCCGGGATTTACAAAAACCACATGGGGCTTAAAATCAATTGCCGCAGCATGGGTGTGACCATAGAGAATGACATCAAAAAGCACTTTTTTCTGCGCCGTTACATCCTGAAGGGAATGACACAAAAGTACGGAAAAATCCTCACAGTCAACAGACAGCAATCCTTCAAGAGCCCCGCTCTTATACCCCACATGGTAAATGCCGGGCACGCGGTATACATAGGTATCCCCCCGTTCAATATTGAGGGGATCTTCAAAATGATCCCCCAGATGAAAAATGGCACCGATTTCATGCTCGGAAAGTGCCCGGTTCACCACATCCTGAAGAAAGGTGGTGTTATAATGCGTATCGCTGACAAGAAGGACTTTCATAGAAAACTCCTCGTAAAATTATACAGACCGAATACGTCCAAGGCGCTCCTGATATTCATCCATATAGGCCAGTACCTGCGGTGCTATGTCTTCCACAGTGTAGCCGAATTTTTCATCAAGAACTTTAAAGGGAGCCGACCTGCCGAATTCCTCACGGCCGATACATTTTCCCAGGGGGCTGACCAGTCTGTCGAAAACAGTATTTAATCCGGCGCTCACGGCAAAGACCGGCATGGCAAAGGGCAGAACCGATTCTTTGTATTCCTGAGACTGCTCTTCCCACAACCCTTCTGAGACAGCGGAAACAACGCGAAGAGAAAGCCCCTGTGTTTTTTCCAGAAAAGCCGCCGTATCCACAAGCAGGGAGACCTCCGAACCATTCCCGAGAAGGATGCAGTCCATAGCATCACCCGGGGTTTCGTATACGGTATACACACCGCGGCTGATATTCTCCGCAGCTTCCCTGGCACGGGTGGTATTGCGCGGGGGTAGATCCTCAACAGCCTGACGGGTCAGTACCAGGGCCGTAGGGTGGGCATCATTTTCGTAGGCATATCCCCAGGCGGCACGGGTCTCGCAGGAATCTGCCGGACGCAGAACTGTCATGGATCGGCCATTACTCATATTATTCATTTTTTCAAGCAGACGCAGCTGGCTTTCCTGTTCAACCGGCTGATGGGTCGGCCCGTCTTCTCCCACACGAAACGAGTCGTGGGTAAAAATATACCGAACGGGAAGCTCCATCAGTGCCGCAAGGCGGATGGCAGGTTTCATAAAGTCGGAAAACACAAAAAACGTACCGCACACCGGAATAATACCGCCGTGGAGGGCAATACCGTTCATAACAGCGGCCATGGTAAGCTCAGATACACCCGCCTGCAGAAATGCACCGCTGAAATCATCACGGGAAAGCTCCCCCGTGCAATTATTCAGAAATCCCGATGTTTTATCACTGTTTGAGAGATCCGCGGAAGAAACCAGCATATTGTCTGTATGACATGCCAGATACCCAAGAACCTCTCCGGAGGTGTTTCGTGTTGCCACATTCGGTGAAACGGGAATGGAAGAAAAATCTATCTCAGTCTTCTTTCCCGCAAGATAGTCTGAGAGCTTCTGTGACGCCGCAGGATTGGCTTCCTCCCATGCTTTTTGAGTAGACTCAAAATCCTTCACCAGAGAACGCTTGGTTTCCAGAACTGCAGCAAAATGCTTCGCCACATCGGGATATACCGCAAAGGGAGACTTTGGATCTGCACCGAGATTTTCCAGGGTTCGGTCAATATCCCCTCCCGCCTTTGAAAGAGCCTGTCCATGGGTGGAAACCTGACGTTCAAAGGGTTTTCCCGCTGCATCCAGGGCATTCTTGCCCATAATGGTTTTTCCGATGATAAGGGTGGGCAACTCTGATTTCTGAGCAAAATCAAGAGCCTGACGGATTTCGTCATGATCATGGCCGTCAATGGTTGTCACCGCCCATCCCCAGCTTCTGTATTTTGCCGCCGTATCCTCGCTGAAAGTCTTATCGGTGGTATGGGAGAGCTGAATATCATTTGAGTCATAGAACATAACCAGGTTTGACATTTTCAGATGCCCGGCAATACGCCCGACACCCTGGGAAATTTCTTCCTGGACAGCCCCATCAGATATATATGTATATACCGTATGCTTCATCCATTCGCCGAAACGATCACGCAAAAGACGTTCGGCAATGGCAGATCCAAGGGCCATGGCATGTCCCTGTCCCAAAGGTCCGGATGTGTTTTCGATTCCGCGATGCACATCAAGCTCCGGATGTCCCGGAGTATTGCTTTCCCACTGACGGAAATTCTGCAGATCATCGGCTTCCAGATACCCAGTAAGATGGAGCATGGAGTAGAGCATTGGCGACATATGCCCCGGATCAAGGAAAAATCTGTCGCGGAAGTGCCAGAGGGGATCATCAGGATCAAAACGCAAATACTCAGTAAAAAGAATGTTTATAAAATCCGCGCCGCCCATGGCTCCGCCGGGATGACCCGATGCAGCTTTTTCCACCATGGCTACTATGAGGGCCCGTATATTATCGGAGGTACGCTCAACGATATTTTCAGACATTGTTACTCCAAAAGGGTTTTTCTTATAAAATTTACCTTAATATACTTGATGCAGTAAAATTATTAAAGGCAAAAGAGAGAAATACGGACGGGTTTTTTCATAGCATCCTGACTTACCCTTTCAGAGTATGTTTATCACCTGTGTTTTTTTTTATCCAATATGATTTTCAAAGCGGTAAATTAAGTATATTTTTTGCGAAGTTTTGAAACCTATCTGCGAGGTATGTACACCATGGAACAGTCTGAGATAATCAAAATCCTGAAAAAAGAATGTCCCCTTGCCTCTATTCTCCCCTCCAAAACAGTGGAAGAAGTAGTGCAGCAATCACGCCTGGAAACCTTTGAAAAAGGAGAATACATTCTTGAATTTGAGGAAAAAACCCCGGCGGTTTACATACTTCTCAAGGGAAGCGTTCGCATAAGTCTTGTATCAGATGACGGCAAAGAAAAAATATTTGACCGTTTTGAAGCCGGTGCACTTATGGGGGAAGTAAGCACAATCACCCGTTCCAGTGCCTATGCAACCATAACCGCAGAAGATCTTTGTCTTGCCCTTGAAATACCGGTCACCATATTTAAAAGAAAGATTCTTTCCGATATCAAGGCCTTCAACCATCTTGTAACGGTGATGTCTGAAAAACTCGGCAAGGTAATTCCGGGGATTGAACAATACACCTCCACCCGCGGAAGCACCGATCCCTATGGGTTTAATCTTACCACAGATACCCATCATAAGATTCTCGTTATAAACTGCGGATCATCCTCACTGAAATACACCTTCTTTGACACAGACAATATGGATCGGGTTGTTGAAGGGCAGGTGGACCGTATTGGTACGGATAAACCCATGGGGCTTGAATATGAAAATGATAAAACGGAAATTGAAAAAGAGCTGGAACCGGGGACACATAAAGACGCCTTTGACGCCATTATAACAATTCTTACGTCACAGGAATTCGGCATAATCAGCTCCCCCGATGATATAACCTGCGTGGGACACCGGGTTGTTCACGGAGGAGATAAATTTAATCAACCCACACTGATCACCGACGAAGTCCTCCAGGAAATCAAGGAAGTATCAAGCCTTGCCCCCCTGCATAACCCGGTAAACATCGTTGGTATAGAGGAGTCATTCCGGGTCTTTCCCGCAGCAGCACAGATTGCCGTCTTTGATACGGCCTTTCATCAATCCATCCCCCCACATGCCTATCTTTACGGTCTTCCCTACAAATATTATCAGGAGAAAAAAATCCGGCGCTACGGATTTCACGGAACCTCTCATTACTATGTATCCCTTATGGCTGCAGATTATATGAAGCGATCATACAAGGATGTAAAGCTCATTTCCTGCCATCTGGGCAACGGTGGCTCAGTCTGTGCCATAGAACACGGAAAATCCGTTGATACCTCCATGGGAATGACCCCCGCCGAAGGGATTATCATGGGGACACGGTCCGGCAGTATTGATCCTGCTATCCTGCTCCATCTTATGGATTCGGAAAATATGAGCTCCGAAGAAGTAAACCGACTTATAAATAAGGAAAGCGGCCTTTTGGGTCTTTCGGGCATATCCAATGATATGCGTGATATTGAAAAAGCCGTACGCCGGGGAAACAATCGTGCCGTACTTGCCTATAAAACATTCTGCTATTCCGTAAAACGATATATCGGAGCCTACAGTGCCGTTCTTGGAAATGTGGACGCACTTATATTTACCGGCGGCATCGGTCTCTACAACTCCTTTGCCCGCGAAGAAATATGCCGGGATCTCGGGGCCCTGGGTATGTTTATTGATCCTGAAAAAAGCAGGCGGCTGAACGGCTCAAAAACTGTGCAGGATATTTCCACTGAGGATTCCCCTGTCCGGATTCTTATCATTGCCACAAATGAGGAGCTTATGATCGCCCGGGAGTCTCTCAGCGTAGTGAACAGGGCATAACTTTTTTTATGCATCCTCCTTTTCGGAGGGTGCATTCTGGAGCAGGACAGTGCGGTACAGTCGTATTCCAATAAGCCCCTTCTTCATCGGTATGATCCTGCTGTTTTCAGCGTTTTCCCCGTCCCGTGTATATGCACAGGAAGACAACCTTCGCTATTCGGCTGAAGACATATCCCTGTCTCCGAACAGCAACCTGATTATTCTTACGAATTCGAGCCGTCTGGTTTTTCAGGACATGGTACTCACCGCTGATACAGTATATTATAATACAGAAGAAAACACCCTTGAAGCCCGGGGAAATCCCCGACTTGAACAGGGAGGTGACACTCTGCGCGGCGCGGTTCTTTATTATGATTTGAAAAATGAACGCGGGCGTGTCCGGGACGGAAATTATATCGAACCTGCCGACAGTGCCCGCTATATGGGGGAAGAAATTCTGCGCGATTCTTCGGAAGCCGTTTTTATACAAAACGGGTACTATACCACAAGCTTTACCCGTCCGCCGCAGTACAGCCTTTTTTCTCCAAAATTCAAACTTATGCCCGATGAGCAGGCCATTGCCCGCCCCTTGGTACTGCTCATACAGAAATCCCCCGTGATCACCCTGCCTTTTTTTATAATTCCTTTGGATGATGAACGGAAAGCCGGCTGGCTCACGCCGCGCTGGGGAGTAGGTATAAACGGTTCGGGCTATGTGGATAATATCGGCTACTACTGGGGGAAAAACCCCTATTTTGATACATATCTTGCCGGCCGGGTAAACGATTTTGAGCGATATCAGGTAAAGACAGAAACCCGATATCATATCAGGGACAAATTACGGGGCAGCATCTATGGTGATTTCACCCTCAATGACAGCTATAAAGATGTATCAAACCGGTGGTCCCTGCGATACGATCATGAGCAGCATATTCTTCCCGATAAGAGCCTGACTCTTTCAGGAAGCGGACAATTTGTATCTGACAACCGCTATTACCGGGACTATTTCAGGGATACCACGGATATTCTTCAGCAGGAGCTCCGCTCCCGGCTTACCCTGAGAAAGAACATTTCCTCCCTGGGAGGATACGCGTCACTTGGTTTTGACAGAACAGAAAACCTTCAGAAACCAAGCCTCTCCCAGACACTTCCCTCCCTCCGCCTCTCCCTGGGAAACCATCCGCTCTTTCCCGGGATAAAATCCCCGCTTCTGGAAAGTTTCAGCTGGTCCTATTCGGCCCAAGCAAAAAATCAGCGCAGGGAACACCGCGAAGACAGAAAAACCCACATTCAGCAGGAAGCGGGGATACATCACACCATTCCTGTCCGAAGCAGTTTTTCCCTCCGTGACAATATTGATATCCAGGGCAGCTTCACTCTTAATCAGTCGGTATTCAACACCTATCATGATACCACCACACGCATCGAAAAAGATACCGTTGTTCACCGCTTTGACACTATTTCTGTGGATAAATACATACAAAATCCGGACCTGCATTCTCCCCATGATTCCCTGGTTGAAATGGAAGACACCAGTTTTTATCTGTACAACAGATACGACAGCCTGTACACCATACACCGCTATGATACTCTTCGTTACGGGGACCCAAATTTTTCTGCGGAGGATGCTCATAGCGCGTGGTGGAACACCGCCATTTCAGCGCAGACACAGCTTTTTGGAATATTACCCGTACATATCGGTCCTGCAGAAGGCCTGCGGCATACGGTTACTCCCCGTATCGGATACAGCCTGACCCCCCGAAAAGAACTCGTCCATGCCTATCCGCGAATAGTTCCCTCCGCCCGGGGAACTGAACGAAAACAGAATATCAATTTCTCTCTTGGTAATGATTTTGATGCGAAATACCGCTTTGACGGCGCGGAAGGCAAAACCACCCTGCTGAATACTTCTGTGAGCGGCAGCTACAACATTGAAGGGGAAGAGCAGAAATGGGGCTTGGCGGTACTGGAAGCACAGATTCCTTCGCAACCCCTTTCACTTTCCTATTCCGGCACATATAATCCCTATGATGACGATATTCTGATAGTTCCCTGGGCACAGCGCCACCATCTCACCATAACCCCTGCAGTACCCCGTGTTTCCGGAAATCTGTGGAGCGGTGACATGTTTACCCACCACAATATATCCTTTCCCGATTATCTGGGTGGAGCATTCAGCTCTCCAACGGAATGGTCTCTTAATCTTTCCCCGTCATACCGCATGTCACTGAACAGAGAAACCCCTCATGAGGCTTTTCGGCAGGATAAGAGTTATCTGCTCAACAGTTCACTCTCCCTTGACATTTCGCATCGCTGGAATCTCCGATGGAGCGGGCGCTGGTCCTTTCAGAAGAATACCTTTATAAATCAGAACCTGTCCCTTACAGCAGACCTCAACAGCTGGGACCTTACATTTGACTGGTATCCCACGGGAATTACCAGTGGCCATATAAATCTGGTAATCGGGGTAAAGCGTCACCGGGAAATCAAATGGGATCATCACCGGATTTAATTCCCCGGGGGCAGGCATTAATATTATTTTTAGTAAAGAGTACCAATGGAAGGAACAGCGCAATGAATATTATCGTGGCAAAATCAGCAGGGTTCTGCATGGGAGTTGAACGGGCGGTCCGCCTTGCCTTGACCCATTCGGATAACGGTGAAAAAAAACTCTTTACTCCGGGCCCGCTTATTCATAACAACCAGGCCATCGAAATGCTCGAATCAAATAATATTCAGAGCCTGCAGGATGAGAATAATCTGCAGGATAAGAATATTCTCATTCGTGCCCACGGAATCCCTCCCGAAAAGGAAGATCTCTACCGCCGGGAAGGCTGCAGAATAATTGACGGCACCTGCCCCATGGTAAAGAAAGTACACCGGGTTATCCAAAAATATCAGGATAAGGATTTTACCATTGTTATCACGGGCGATAAGAATCACGCGGAAACAAAGGGGCTGATGGGATATGCCAAAAAACGCGGCATTCTCCTTGACTCTCCCGCCGAAATCGACAGAATCCCCGCAGAGGATACACGTATCTGCATTGTCTCCCAGACAACCTTCAGTGTTCCCGATTTTGACACCATAGTTTCAGCCATACAAAGAAAATTCCCCCATGCTGAAATAGTGGTACAAAAAACTATCTGCAAGGCCACAAGCGAACGTCAGAACGAAGTTATTCAGCTTCGCGACAAAACAGATATGATGATCATTGTGGGGGGAAAACACAGTGCAAATACCCTGCGACTGGCCGAAATTGCCGGCGAAAAGAATGCCCGGGTTCTGCACATAGAAAATGCACAGGAGCTTCCCCTGGAAAAGCTTTCCGGAGTTCAAAACCTGGGAATCACCGCCGGCGCATCAACTCCGGGGTGGATAATCAGTGAAATTGTTGACAAAATACATACATATTATTCAGGAGATTAGCCCATGGAAAACTGCCTTTTTTGCAAAATTCTGCGGGGAGAGATCCCGTCCGAACCAGTCTACGAAAGCCGTAGCTGCTATGCATTTAAAGACATTAACCCTGCTGCCCCGGTGCATATTCTTATTATCCCCAAAACCCATATAAATGCTATCGGTGACATTGATGACTCCTCACTTTCAGCGGACCTCTTTTCAGGGATTTCGGAGATAGTTAAAAAATACAATCTGGAAGAAAGCGGGTATCGTATTGTGGTAAATTCCGGAAAAGACGGGCAGCAGAGTGTCCCCCATCTTCATTTTCATATTCTTGGTAAACGGTCACTTCAGTGGCCTCCGGGATAAAAATACATCTATTAACAAGGAGACGTGATTTTATGAGTCTAGACGAACGGGAACAGGCTATTATTCAGGAAGCCCTTTCCATTTATACCCAGTTTGCTGCCCAGCAGATGCCGCCCCAGGCGGTGGAAGAACTTTCGACGGTGGTGGATCAGATCGTCAACAAACTGCCCAATCTGGGTCTGAATACAGATGGTTCAGGAATTCAGCCGCCGGGAATAAGCGATGAATGGTTTGAGAATGTCTGTGCAGAATGCGACAAATACGACCCGCATAAAGGCTGTCTTGATCCGGTTACAAAAAAATTTCCGGGGAAATGCGACCCCATACTTCACTATGAAAGAAATAAAAAATCATAAAAAAGCTGCCTCTGAAAAGAGGCAGCCATAGGTCTAATTGTCCTGGGTATCAGGAACAAATGTCCGTTGCGCATACTCCTCATCAAGCCTAAGCATGCCG
Source organism: Fibrobacterota bacterium (assembly GCA_051745755.1). Taxonomy (GTDB): domain Bacteria; phylum Fibrobacterota; class Chitinivibrionia; order Chitinivibrionales; family Chitinivibrionaceae; genus Chitinivibrio. Next base: position 17,433 of record JBNJEI010000027.1, on the reverse strand, counting down.
TGACCGGCACCGCCCACGAGCTTGATTTTATTTAAAACAGTACCGAAGAGATCCTCCTCTTCAACCTGTTCATCAACAAACCAGTTCAGAAAGCTCGCCGTGGCATAATCCTGCTCTTGAATACTGAGTGTCATCAATTCGTTTATTGATGCCGAGATATACTCCTCATGTGCAAGGGCCTGTTCAAATGCTTTCTGCGGAGATTCATACTCAACCGCAGGAGCTGCAATTGGCTTCATTACTGCTTTTCCGCCGCGCTCGGCAAGAAAATTATAAATTTTCATGGCATGGGAACGTTCTTCCTTCACGTGAACCAGAAAGAAATTCTCAAATCCTGCAAGATCCATGGAATTAAAATAGGCAGCCATGGACAAATAGATATACTCCGATTCCAGTTCCTTATTCATCTGTGCGTTTAAGGCGTCTTCAATCTTCTGTGGTATCATTTTCACTCCGTTCTTAAAGGTTTACTCGTTGGAAGCCGGTTCAGAAAAGGTGCGCTGTGACAACTCATCATTGAGCATAAGCAGCCCGTGACCGTCACCGTCAACATATTTCAGTTTATTCAGAATTTTCCCCACCGTATCCTCTTCCTCAACCTGTTCATCAACAAACCAGTTCAGAAAGGTCTGGGTGGCGTAATCATTTTCCTCCTCAGCAATTTCCACAAGGCTGTTTATACATTTTGTGACATATTCCTCATGGGCAAGGGTTGCTTCAAAAGCCTCGCGTGGTGATGAAAAATCTGCTGCGGGTGCACCGATTTCAGCAAGGGACACCCGCCCATTCCTCTCGCTTACAAAATCATACATCTTCATGGCATGAAAACGTTCCTCCTGTACCTGTACCAGAAAGAAATTTTCAAATCCCTCAAGATCAATGGAATTAAAATATGCGGCAATGGCCAGATAAAAATACTCGGAATAGAGCTCCCTGTTAATCTGGTCATTAATCGCATCCTGCATTTTCTTTGTTATCATAGAAATTACTCCTTAAGATATTGTGTAACAGTATCAACAATTTTATCTTTCTGTTCCTCAAGCTCATCACTGTTCGGAACATATTTGCATTGCACGGGATCCAGCATATGAAACCCGCATTTTTCAAGCTCATCATGCACCTGAGCGATGCTTTGCCCCCCCCATCCGTAGGAACCAAAGGAAAATGCCGTTCGATCCCGGGGTGACAAACCCTTGAGATAGGTCAGAAATGCCGCTATGGTGGGAAGCATATTGTTATTCAGCGTGGGAGACCCCACACAGATAAAGTGTGCATCAAGAAGTTTTGTCATAATATCAGACCGGTGAATAGCCTGAACATTGCACAGGTCTGCCTGTATACCAAGCTCATTAAATGCCTGCAGCGCTGCTCCGGCTAACTTTTCCGTGGAACCCCACATGGTATCATAGACAACCACCGCTGCATTTTGTGTTTTATTATGGGCCCATTTCTTATAATTATCCACAATGGCCAATACATTGTCACGCCAGATAAGTCCGTGACTGGGACAGATCATATCAACGGGCAGATCCTTCACGGCCTCAAGCTCTTTTTTTACCTGCCTGCTGTAGGGGAATACAATATTGGCATAATATTTTGCAGCCTCATCCATGGCAATATCCAGGGGAAATTCATCGTCAAAGCGCTGTGAGCTTGCCAGATGCTGCCCAAAGGAATCATTGGAAAATAAAATTTTGTCTGTTTCATCATAACAGACCATATTATCGGGCCAGTGAACCATGGGAGTAGGTATAAATGACAGAGTACGGGATCCGGTCTGCAGTTTCTCCCCCGGGGATACTGCATGGTAGGAATAATCTCCTGCATAGTGTTCCCGTAATCCTTCAACACCTTTTTTTGACGCAATAACCCTGGCTGAGGGACAGTGTTTCATAAGCAGAGGAAGCGATCCGGAATGATCCATCTCCACATGATTCTGAACAACATAATCGATACGGGCAGGGTCTGTCACGGAGGAAATACGCTCAAGCATCTCCTGGAAGAAGGGGGCCTTTACATTATCAATCAGGGTAATTTTTTCATCCATAATAAGATAGGCGTTATAGGTGGAACCCCGTTGCGTGAGATATCCGTGAAAATTGCGCAGATTCCAGTCTATAACCCCGACCCAATATACCGAATCGTTTATTTTTTCAGCTGAAAACATAGAAATACTCCTTATTCTTTATGATATATAAATATACATAAGGATATATTCGTCCTCTAAAAAGAATAAAAATCACTACAATTTTTATTGCCCTTAGGGTGATTAATTACGACACGGCCTCAAGTATTTTCTTCGGGATCAGGTCCAGGGGAACAATACGTGATTCCACCCCGTTGCGAACCGCTTCTCCTGGCATTCCCCAGACAACACTCGACTTCTTGTCCTGAACAATTGTCTGCGCCCCCGCATTCATGCACTCCGCCATGGCAGCCCCTCCGTCCTTGCCCATACCTGTAAGCATAACGGTTACACAATTTGCCCCGACATATTTTGCCGCCGACCGAAACAGCAAATCCACACAGGGGCGCTGATAAAAAAGCCGTTCTTTCTGGTTCAGGGTAACATAATAGCCTGCTCCGCGCCGAATCACCTGCATATGATAATTCCCCGGAGCAATAAGAACCTTTCCCGTCACAATCTGGTCACCGTGCCGGGCTTCTGAAACGGATACGGCACACATGCTGTTGAGTCTATCCGCAAAGGATTTGGTAAACCCCGGCGGCATATGAATAACCGCAGCAATACCGGGGGAATTTGCCGGCAATTGGGTTAAAATGGATTCCAGGGCCACGGTTCCTCCCGTGGATCCGCCGATAAACACCACTTTCTGAGTGGTTCTGGCCAGGGACAGTGTTTTCTTTTGTGAACGGGGGCGACGTTGCTTTAATTTTCCTACATCCGCCACGGAGGCGCTACGAATCTGAGCTGCAATATGAGAAACAACCTCTTTCACACTATAGGCCGCACCCGGCTTTGTGATCACATCAAAGGCACCGTATTCAAGTGCATCCAGTGCCATCTTGCTACCCGTACTGGTGAGTGAGCTGACAATTATGGTGGGAATGGGATGATACTTCATTATTTTCCGGAGAAAGGTCAGTCCATCCATCCGGGGCATTTCAATATCAAGGGTCAGAACGTGGGGCTTATGCGTAATAATCAATTCACGGGCAACAAAGGGGTCCGGAGCAACTCCCACAATTTCGAAATCGGGAAATTTAGATAATTCCCGCCCTAAAACCTGACGCACCGTGGCGGAATCATCTATAACAAGAACCTTTATCATCTGTTCTCCACCGCATGGAGCACAATCAATACGGGATAATCCTCGGTTTCAAGCCAAACAGCATAATCACTGGCCTCATCATCCACAAGCTGACTTTGATCTATTTCGTAGGGCACGGTCAGATTAAACAGTACATCCTCACCATAGAGCTCTGTCAAAAGATTACCTGCCAGGATATTCAAAATCTCGCGGAGTGCATCGTCTCCCTTACTGAGTGCTTTCTCATCTGCTTCATCAATCCCGAGCATATTCGCCGCGGCAATTGTCGATATTTCCGGAGGATACCACATATGTATTTCCCCACTGATATGACGGTCCTCGTCGGTATACGAAAGGGCAATTCCCTGAGCCTGCCAGGTTGCCACATCGGGGAACCCGTCCTCCAGTGAAGCGGTAAAAAGATAGGCAGAATCTTCAAGAATAGTTCCTGCGGTGTTTTTTATACTTTCAAATACAGCATCTTTATTCATCCCAGCCTCCCAGGGTATCTAAAACAACTTCTCGTATCTGCTCCGGAGTAAAGGGCTTTTTTATATACCCGCACACTCCCAGTTTCTGTAACTGATCCATTCTCTTTTTGCTTCCCTCAGAGGATATTACCGCAACGGGAATATCAGAAAGCTCCACATCCTTCTGCATGGTCGTAATTAATTCAATGCCGTTCATTTTGGGCATATGGATATCAGTAAAGATAATATCAACCCATTCATTTCGTAAGACTTCGAGAGCCTTTTTGCCGTTGTTTTCAGAAAAAATATGATTAACGGGCAGTTTGGTCATATCAATAGTGCGCTGTAAGGAACCGCGAATCACATCAGAATCATCAACAATGAGTATGGTATAGGCCATAAAGAAACTCCTTTAAAGGATAATTTTTTCTCCCCTGCTTGTCAGCCAGCTCGCACCATTGGATATATCAAGATACAGTGTTCTCGGCATATTTTCCCCAACGTGCTCGCCGTCTATAAATACATTATTCTTCCAGAAAATCTTTCGTGCCACCATTATATTTCGTTTTCCCGTTTCAACAAAAGAGCTTTCATACATCATTGCACCGCCGGCTATAACAACCCGCATATGCTTTTTTTCAGCACCGTGCTGGTACATCCTGCGAAAGAGTTTCGGAATACCCGTGTCACCGAACATGGCAGGATTATCCCGTGCTTTGTCTTTGTTCAGTCGGGATGATGGTAGAAGATAATGAAGAATACCTCCCACACCATGAACCGGATCATACGCTGAAACACCGATACAGGACCCAAGTGAATAGGTTACGATGATATCATTTGGATTTGCGCTTATTTTCATATCGGAAACACCAACTATTTTTCTACCCATGAGTCTTCCTGCCTGCCCGTTGCTGTTACATCGTTTTGCGACTTTTTGCCATGGAGATAACCGCGGAAATATCAAGAATAAAATTCACCGCACCATTACTCATAATTGCACCGCCGGTAACTCCCGGTATGGAACCTATCCCCTTAACATTTTTAATAACCACCTGCTGCTGTCCCACTATTTCGTCCACACTTACAGCAAGACGATCTCCATTGAGATCCTCAACAATAATAATAACCTGATCCGTTCGGTTTTGAGTGTGTTCCGGCACATCAAATATCTGTGCAAGGGAAGCAAAAACCAGGTGCTCATCACGAAAAAACACCATTTCTCCGTGATGACCGGAAACACCTTTTATATCGTTATCCCCGGGACGGTATGTTTCAACAATTGAAAGTTTGGGTATGATAAAGCGCTCGTTTTCCACCCGTACAATCATGCCGTCTATAATGGCCAGTGTCAGGGGAAGACGTATGGAAAAAACAGTTCCCCGGTTTTTCTCGGAATTGATGGTAATCGCCCCGCGAAGCTTGCGTATATTTCTCTGCACAACATCCATTCCAACACCCCGGCCGGACACATCGGTCACTTCCGCACTGGTGGAAAACCCCGGTGCAAAGATCATCTGAAAACACTCTTTTTCCGTAAGGGTATCGTTTTCACGGCACAGTCCTGTTTTCACAGCCTTTTTAAATATAGCATCCCGGTCAAGCCCCTTTCCATCATCCTCTATCTCAATAAAAATACTGCCCGATTTATGAAATGCCCGGAGTATTACCTTTCCGCGTTCAGGCTTTCCCGCAGCACGCCGTTGTTCCGGTTGGTCCTCTATACCGTGATCAACGGAATTACGAACCATATGAATCAGGGGATCACCGATGCTCTCAACCAGAGATTTATCGATTTCCGTATCCTCTCCCTCCATCACAAAGTCTACGGGTTTGCCGAACTTCTTTGATAATTCCCGTACCAGGCGCGACATCTTTTGAAATGTGGGTTTTATACTCACCATGCGCAGAGACATCGAAAGCTCCTGAACCTGCCGCATAATCTGATCGGCCCGGGTAATTTTTCTTGAAAGAATCTGATTATTAATGGCCGTTACCTTATCATCGGCGATAACCATTGACTGAGCAATAACGGCTTCCCCGATGGAAGCTATCAGGGCATCAAGGCGATCCACGGGAACACGGATTGTTTCCGAAGGAGTTGTTCGTGCTGCACGGGAACCACCGCCGAGGGATGCCTTTTTTTCAGCAGCATCGGGAGGGGAGGGATTCTGCACGGGTGTTTTTTCCACCGCAACTGCAGGTGTGTACTCCTTTTGTACTGGATCTGTATTTCTGTCTGCAGCATTTGTTTCAGACTGTGTATCTGAAACCGCGCCCGCAGGCGTGTCATCAGGTTTTTGTTGGGGGCTACCTGTGCTCTTAACATAGCCCGTAATTTTATTCATAAAGGAATCATACCATGAAGGAAGCACATATGCACCGGCGTCAAGACTCGTGCTGATATTTGTGATAACGTCCTGGAGCAGCTTGTTTCCTTCAAGGAGGGTGTCGGTAAATTCCTCATCGCAGACGATTTTATTATCCCGCACCCCGCTCATCAGATCTTCCAGGGCATGGGCCAGTTCTTCCACGGGTGAGAAATATAAGAACCCCGCCACTCCCTTAATTGTATGATAGCAGCGGAAAACACTGTCTATCTGCTCACTGCTGTTTTCAGCAGTCTCCGGGGTAAGCTCCAGTAATACCCCCTCAGCAACCTCAAGATGCTCCCGGGACTCTTCGATAAATCCCATTATCAGATCCATATCCCCCGAAAGTTCGTAGGTGGCGGAAGAAGACTGGTCAGCAGATTCGGTTGTATCGCTGTCTGAAACAGCAGGAGCTTCAGAAAGATGAAGATCTGCCATGACGAGTATTTTCTCATAGGAATCCCGATCCACGGTTATTGTCCCCGTGTGTTCAGATATTTTTTTGTTTACCGTACTTATGAAATCCCGGAGAAGATAAAAAAGTTCCGGATCGATAGTATTCCCGCAGGCTTCTATAGTATCTTCAACGCGATGCAGAATACGCGAAAAATACTCAAGACCCAAAACACCAAACTCCCCTTTCCATGTGTGGATCACCCCTTTCAGTGCATCAATTTTATCCTTATCTTTTTCATAGTCGTAAATCAGGGAATCAAAGTTCTCCAGTACATCCCGCTGCATCTGCACAAACTGATCCAGCAAATCACTGTTATCCTGAGGAATCTGAACGATGTCACAATTTTCATCACTCACATCGTTCCTCTTCGGTGGTGCCTGGTCAGGGTGTTCGGGTTCAGCAAAAAGCGCCCCGTTCTCCTCATCCGTAACTTCCGCCTTTTCACCACGGGCAAGGGCATCAAATTTTTCATCCAGCAGCGTACAGAGTTTTTGCAGCGTTTCCATACGAAAATCACCATTGTGAATAAGCTCATTTTCAACGGCAAAAACAGTTGTTGCCAGAGAAGATAAATCGCGGGATTCGAAATCCTTCACCCACTGCTGCAAACGGGCATCAATTTCTGAAATGGATGCGGAATCATCAAAAGATGTACGGCGGCACATTTCCTTAAAACCGGAAAGCACCTGCTTTTGGGTACTCACATATGTGGAAATATCCTGTTTGCCTTCCTGTGATACTTCTTCATGGACTGTCCCCTGACTTCCGCCGGCTTCTGCGTATAATCGATGGAATCCCTGATAGAGTTTCTGAATCCCCCGCTCAAAATCTGTATCCCCTGCGATTATAAACCCCGCGAGATTTACCAATCGCTGTATTTTGGCATAATATGCCGGAGGGGCACCTTCAACCTGCAAAAGTTTTCTGAGATCCTCCAGAATCTCCTGTAAACTCTTTTGGTCATAGGACTTCAGCGAATGCAAACGAAGCTCAATTTTTTTTGCGGGCAATAAAAAGTGTTCAGTCCATTGCGCCATATCACCTGCCTTACATAAAAAAATGTGATCCACTGTAGTATGACATTACGACAAGATAATGCAATAAAAAAATAGAGAAAATCTGTATTGTTTCGTAAGGGAAGATGTTTTATAAAAATGGAGGGGTTTTATAATCAGAAACATAGTAGATTTCAGCGCTGTTCAGAGTTGACATTTTACTGGCTTTAAGTAACTTTTTTTACTTTTTTGCAAATAATATGGTTCATGGCTTCTTTTACTAATATATTGAATAATAGGTATGACAAAACAATTGAATGAGGAGAGGTGTATGTCGGAGAACAAAACCAAAATGAAGGAAAGGCTGTCACAGTTTGTAGACTCCTTAATGGATGATGAAATCAAAAACATCCACAGTGCAATCCGGGCAACCAGGACGGAATTATCCGCTCAGATTGACAGTGTAAAACAGGATATTGAGAAGGATTTATCCCACATAAAACGCAGCTATTCCGCTGATATAGCAAAAAGTAAAGAAGACATTACTTCCATAAAAAAAGAAATTTCTGAAATTCAATCGGCAAATACCGAACTGATCGATAATAAAATCGCCAGTATGGAAAAAACCCTTCAGAACAAAACAGCTGCAATTGATTCACGGATGGAGCATATTGCCGAAGATATCGATAATAAACTGGATGAGAAAATATCTGATATTCATCTTGGCATGGGCGACATGGACAAACGTCTGGGACAGGCTGAAAAAGTCACTCATCTTTTCGGTAATTTTGCCGCTGATTATTCCTCAATACTGCAAACAAAACAACAGCAGGAAAAACAATCGCCTGACTCGGGCACCTCAGGGAAGCCCTCAGGAAGAAACGGGTCCTCCACCCCTGCGAAAAAAACCTCAAAACCAAATCAGAAAAAGCGTACTGAGCTTGAGGAATTTGAGGATAACTTTGCCGATACACCCCGGGAAAAACACGCAACGAAACCCAGGGCTGCAGCATCTCCTCCCCCCCGAAAATCAGCGCGGAATATACGTATTGAAGAAGAGGGCAAAAACCCCATAGTAACAGATGAGACAGGGCAGCAGCTCTATTCACCCTAAGACTGCGTTGATCCAAACACTCCCCGGGTAATGATCTGTTCAATTTTCCCCGGGGTTACGGGTTTTAAAATAATACTGTCATGGGGAATCATATGCGTTGATTCCTCCGTAAGGTTTTTGGATTTACCCAAAATTACAACCGTACCGGTCTGAGTTTTCGCAATGCAGCCGCCGATCTTTTCAATATCATTTGTTTTCAGACTGCGTATACTTTCCCAGTCAACAAAAATCAAATCATAGGAATCAGCACCAATACACTCCAGAATATCCTGCAGGGATTTCACCACACTGATATGAAGGGAAAACTGAGACAGCAGGCGCCGCAGAATATGTGTTTCTTTTCCGGTATTCCCAATAATGCAGGCTGTGCTGAAGGGGTGATCCTGGGAAATTTCCCTCTGAAAATACGTACAGGAAAGCTCAAAGGAAAAAATACTCCCTTCGCCTTTTCTGCTGGTTATCACAAGGCGTGATCCCATTTTCCCCAGTAATTTTTCCGCAATGGACAATCCAAGTCCAAGCCCTCCCTGTCGTCGGGTTTTATTGGCCTCCTCCTGAATAAAGGGCTTTGTAACCGAATAGTGATCTGCATTTTCAATTCCCCGCCCCGTATCCTTCACGGAAAACACAAAAATTCCATGCCGGTCGCGGGTTTTCTCTTTCATATAAATAGACAGCTGCACTTCACCACCCATGGTGAATTTGAAAGCATTGTCCAGAAGATTTATCATGACATGACGTACTGATAAGGGATAGATATAGAGATAACGGGGTAATTCATAGGACATATTTATAATAAGAGAGAGTTCGTTCCCCGTTCGTTTTTCAAAAATATTCGCCAGTTCCTCTGAAAAGGCAAAAATATCGATTTTCTCCAGACCTTCTTCCAATGGTCCATCCAGTTTCGAAAAATTCAGTATATCTCCGACTACATGGGAAAGTATATCTGCCGATTGGATGATATTTTCCAGGTATGTATTCTGTCTCCGGGTCATATCGGTTTTTTGCAGTAATCGGGAAAATCCCTGAATACCACTGAGAGGAGTTCGTATTTCGTGCGTAACATTTTCCATAAACTGTGTCTTAAGTTCATTTGTTTTCTCCGCCGTCCGTCGTGCTTCAATCAGTCGTTCCTCAGCAATTTTCTTATCCGTCATATCCTTATAAAAACTCATACGCTGATTCTGAATTATATCAGCCGTATGCATTTCAAACCATACAAGAGAACCATTGCTTGCTTTGAACGGAATAATTCCGTCCTCAACATCCCCCGGTTCACTCAGCCCGGTTTCCTCAGTCTCACTGGGTATCAGACTGTAAAAACTTCGCCCCACCAATTCCTCGCGGGAATATCCCAGACAATTCATAAACTCACGGTTAACCTGCAGAAGCGTTCCCGAGGGATCCATAAAAGTAATGCCATAGGGCGCTTCCTCAATATATCGCCTTAGACGCCGCTCCTTTTGCTGCAGAACCTGTTCTACCTGCTTTTCCCGGGTTACAGATTCCTTTACACCGCAATAACCGATTATCATCCCGTCCTTACATATGGGAGAAATCGTGGCATATTCCCAATAGGGGTCACCGTTCTTTTTTACATTATAAAAATATCCCCGCCAGGTTTTTCCCGACGTAAGAATATTCCACATTTTGGTATATTCCCGCCCTGGCGTATGGCTGCTCTTTAGTATTCGCGGGGTTTTTCCCTGTATTTCCGAAAGACTATAGCCGGTCAGTTCTGAAAAATAGGGATTTACATATTCAATGAGCCCATCAGCATCGGTAATAACCACGCTTAACCGGCTGTTTTCCACAGCCTGATGGATTTTCAGAAAAACATCCGACTCAGTTACCGGATCGTTCAGAGAAGACAGACTGCCGCAAAAACGCAGGGGGCGCCCTTCCCTGTCACGTGCAGCTGTCCCCTGTGCAGCCGTGGAAAGATATGTGCCGTCCTTTTTTCGTATACGGAAACGGACAGAATACTCCGGGGTTTTTTCTGAAAAATAATCTGACAGGGCATGTTTTACACGGGGAAAATCTTCGGGATGAATATGGGCACAGAAGTCTCCATAGGTGGTGGGAATGCTTTTTGACTCATATCCCAGCCAGGACCACCACCGGTGTGATACACAGAGAGAATTTTTCCGAATATCCCAATCCCACAGCATATCATCCCGGGCTGACCCCGCAAGGAGCAGGCGCTGCATATTCTCTTTTTCGGGAGACGGAAAAAAATATCCATCGTACAACTGAGTCACGGAAAGAAGAAAGTATTCAGAGGAAAACCAGCGAATAAGACCGGTAACTGTTTTGTTGAGGGTGGGAAAAAACTGCATAAAATTCAGCGTTTTTTCATAGTACAAATAACAGATCAGTTCAAACCATGGCTCAATACGCTCCCCGACAGTCTCTTCAGGATCGGTAAAACGCATATTTTCCAGGGATATGTCAATGGAAGTAATACGCCGAAACTCAGCACTTGAATCAATAAGAACAATGTCTGTCAGATGCTGACCGGAGGGAACAACATATCCGTAGATATACGAAAGGGGTATATGTTCAGATATCCTTTTGTAATGAGCTGCTTCCAAAATGTACTCCCGGATAAAGTCATGGTATAACTATACCATGACTTACACAGATGTCAATATTTTTGGAATTATTTTTGCAGTTTTTTTTGTCAGAAGGTTCTGTTTTTCCTGTACTTACCTTTGGGCTTGCGCGTACTTCCCTTTCCCGGTTTTGCCTTGGTAACCAGTGAGCGGCGTCCGGCAGCTTTCTCCTGAAACCGTCGAAGAATCACCTCAGCCTCTTCAAAGGAAACGGTTACAAAACTGAATGCATCAAAGATGTCAACGGATTGAAAATTGCGTGCCGGTATTCCCGAATGTTCTACGAGAAAATCAACGAGGGATTTTTTTGTATACCCACCGTTTTTACCGCGGGCAATAAAAAGACGCGTTGTACCTGCCTGCTCGGGAAAACTATTGTTTTTCCGGTCCCGTTTTATCTGGGAAATATCTTCATACTGGTCATGATCAAGCTCGCGGTTGAAGGCATATTTCAATACCCCTGCCAGGACTGTTTCAGCATCCTTCTGCTCCAGCATATCACGCGCCCATTTAGTATAGGTATCCTCCGCGGACTCTTCAGAAACAAATTCTTCAACTGCACTGTCAATGCGGGCTTTTTTGGACTCAATAATATCAGATACTTCAGGAATGTTTTTTTTCTGAATATCACTTTTTGTTGCCCGTTTAATAAATCCCAGCTTGCGAAATTCCGCAGGGGTGATAAAGGTTATGGCCGTACCTTTTTTCCCAGCCCGTCCGGTTCGGCCGATTCGGTGAACATAGGACTCGGGATCCTGTGGAATTGCATAATTTATCACATGGCTGATATTATTGACGTCAATACCGCGGGACGCCACATCGGTTGCAACGAGAATGGTGATCCGCTTTTTCTTGAAAGAACGCAGGATTGTTTCCCGATGGGACTGAGACATATCCCCATGCAGACCCGCTGCAGCATATCCCCGGTCACTCAGTTTTTTGGCGGTTTCATCAACACCAACTTTGGTTCTGCAGAATACAATCCCGTAGAAAAGCGGCTCCATATCTATTATCCGACACAGGGCTTCAAATTTATCACGTTGATTTACTTCAAAATAGATCTGGTCCGTGAGACGGGCCGTAAGCTTTTTATGTGTCTTTACATGGTCATACTTACCCATATATTTTTCGGCAATACGCTTGATACGATCAGGCATTGTTGCGGAAAAAAGCAGTACCCGTTTATCTGTATTGGTATGGGAAAGAATTTGCTCGATATCTTCGGCAAACCCCATATTCAGCATTTCATCAGCTTCATCCAGAACAAAAAACCCCAGCTCATCAAGCATAAGGCTTTTTCGTCGGATATGGTCTATAACCCGACCCGGTGTTCCCACAACAATTGATACACCCTGCTTTAATTTTTTCAGCTGGGCACCCATGGACTGTCCCCCATATATGGGTGCAATGGAAAGTTCCCGCGATGTTTTAAAGGAGTTGAGCTCCTCGCAGACCTGAATAACCAATTCCCGTGTGGGTGCAAGAATGATTACCTGAGGTTTTTTCTGCCGGGGAAGCAGTTTTTCTATCAGGGGAAGGCCGAAGGCTGCGGTTTTTCCCGTTCCGGTCTGTGCCTGAGCTATAATATCCTTTTTGCTTTCAATAATAAGGGGTATGGTAAGAGCCTGTATTTCCGTTGGCTCTTCAAATCCCTTTTTCTCCAGGGCCTGTAACGTCGTCTGCGAAAGCCCCAGGGCTTCAAATTTTTTCATCTCTCGTAATCCTGTCTTCTAAAGATGCCATAAAATACCTCATGGGGCATGTAAAAAACACGTTTTTTACAAAACCCTATTTCAGCATGGCGTTCATGTAATCGTCATTAAGTACAAAATCGTGAAGTTTTTCAATATTTCCCCGCTCACTGAGAATGGTAAAGAAGTTCTGTTTAATATCCGGAGCCAGCATAAGAGCACGAAGAAAATCCTCACGGTCAAGGGGGTATTCCTTCATAAAGTCGACAAACCCGCTGTCTGAAATATCCTTGCGTATCCGGGCATGGGTATCCCTTTGCAAATAGCTGACAGCATAGCTTGCAACCCCCACCTGAAGTCCGTGAAGCCCGGGCGATTTTGCAACCCTGTCGTAGGCATGGGAAATCAGATGTTCCGAACCGCTTGCGGGACGGGAGTTACCGGCAATAATCATGGCAATACCGCTCATCAGAAGAGAGCTGGCAATAATCCCCACATATTCAACATCATCCATATCTTTTTTTTCGTAATAGGTAAAGGTATCAGCGGCATTTTGCGAAACCCGGGCGGCAAAATCGTTCACCAACTCCCCGGTGTTTTTGTATGCCACTTTCCAGTCAAATACCGCCGTGGTTTTACAGAAAAGGTCGCCGATTCCGCCGAAAAGAAATTTCCGCGGCGCCTGCATAATAATCTCCGTATCCACAATAACCCCATGAGGGACCGTTGACTTCACAGTTTTTCGCTGCCCGTCAACCACCAGTGAACTGGTGGGAGATGCAAAAGCATCATTGGATATCAGTGTGGGAACACTGGTGAGAGGCACCTGATTAAGAAAGGCAACGTATTTGCAGAAATCAATAACCGTCCCTCCCCCAATTGCCACCACCGCTTCCGTTGAAGGAGGAAGTTTCTTGGCAGATGCAAAGGCCAGGTCTATTTCATTGGTATCAACCGTTTCTTCATATACCACCTGTACTTCTGCGGAGGCAAATGATATTTCAACGGTTTCCTGAAAAAAACCACGGATACCGCCTCCCCAGAAGAGAGATATTTTGCTGAACCCTTCCTGACGAAGATATTTACCCAGTTTTTTTAGAGCCTGCGGTTTTATCCGTAACAGAGAAGGCACCTGTATTTCCATAGTGTATCCTTTTTTTGAGATTACAGAGAGTGTGGATAGAGCTCAGCCACGGAAGCAAAAACCATATCCGGAGAATAGGGATAGATACGTAAATCATCCCTGTGAGTAACCCCGGATAATACGAGTGCCGTATTCATTCCTGCCTCCATTCCACCAAGAATATCCGTATCCATTCTGTCGCCAACCATAAGCGTATCAGAGGTGTGGAGGCCAAGCTTCTGCGTAGCCAGAGCCATCATCAGTGAATTGGGTTTCCCGACAATGTATGGTTTTTGTCCGCAGGCAGACTCAATACCTGCGAGAATAGCCCCGCATGCCGGTTCAAAGCCATCAGCCGTGGGATCAATCATATCGGGGTTTGTTCCGATAAATTTTGCCCCTCCGCGTATAAGCCGCACTGCGGTTTTCATCATTTCGTATGAAAAATTCTGCGTTTTCCCCACCACCACATAATCAGGAGCATGTTCGGATATTGAAAAGCCTACATTATAGAGCTCATTAATCAACCCGCCGCCGCCGACAACATATACCGTGGAATGAGGCTTCTGTCGACTTAGAAACATGGCCGTTGCCATGGCGGAAGTAATAAAATTTTTCTCCTCAACCCCGCGTATACCCAGTTTTTCAAGCTTTAACTTCAGATCTATGGGGGTTTGTTCTGAATTATTGGTCAGGAAAAGAAAGGGAATGGAATCCTGATGCATTCGATTAACAAAATCCTGCGCGCCGTCAATGATTTTACCCCCGCGATAAATAACGCCGTCCATATCGGAAACTATGCCCTTGATCATTTTCCTCACCTTGCTGCAAATAATATCGGTACCATAAGTATACAATATGCCGTGGAAAGTAAAAACCTAAAAACAGAAAAGCCGGTGACAATTACACAATCTGCAGTTTTTCTCCCCTTATTCCTGTTTTTCGTGTACATTATCCATAGACCTTCAAACTTCTCCGGGAGGAAAAATGAAACATACCCTGTGTATGTGTATCATCTCAGCCGCCGGTTTTATTCACCCGGCAGTCTCCGCTGACATCGGTACTGCTGAAGACGTTATCGCTCTTTTTATAAAAGATACTGCAGATACGTCCTCTTTGTACACCATTCCTGTGGGGCATACAGACTCAGTGCAGGTAGAGCTTGATTATTATGTATACGAAGATGGGTATCTCTCTGTATCCGGAACAGTACCCGCCATACCCAATTCAGACTTTATGCTCCGAGCTGAAGCAAAGGATGTATACGGATGGGTGTATCTTCGGCAGGAAGAGAAAGCCTATCGCTATCAGATGGACAGAGACGGAATGGTGTACATTGACACCGTTGGTCAGGAAAAAATTATTTCAATTGATACGATGCCGCCACCCCAACCGGTCCCCGATACTGCGTCTGACTCAGCAGGAACGCTGAAGTAGACACCCAAATGTAAGAATACAGCCAGCTTCGGTTCTCTTCAGATTTTCGAGCAACGTAAGATCATTTGTTGTCTGAATATATTACAGTAATCATTCTTTTTTCTGAAAAGTTGTTTTTTTTGTAGTACATTATAACTGAAAACCAATTGAATTTCCTCTGGGAGGGGTGATATGCGCCAGTATGTAGTATTACTATGTTTTATTCTGGGACAGATATCTGCTGTGACAGCCACACAGATCGGTCCCATAGAGTCAGTTATTGAAAATTTCCGGCAGCAGAAACTGCAGCAATCCGCGCTCTATACAATGCCCGTGGGAGCTCAGGATTCTGTCAACCTTGATCTGGACCACTATGTATATGAGGAAGGCAGCCTTTCTCTCTCCGGAACAGCCCCCACTATCCCCAACTCAGATTTTATGCTTCGCGCAGATCCTGAAGATGTCTACGGATGGGTACACCTGCGGGATAAAAACATTGCCTATCGATATCAAACAGATGACGACGGACAGGTCTATATTGATACCGTTCCGGAAGAAATGATTTTGGCAATTGATGACTGGATTACTCCCCCGGCGGCGGATGATTTCTCCGTCATAGATGAATACGACAATTTTGTTCAGAATAATGAGCTTCCCGATATTATTCATATTGGCGAAATGCCAGAGGGACAAACTGCCCGGACTCTTCAGTCACGGCCGGAAAGTGATAAGGTTGTATATCTTGATATTGAGGATTACACCCATCAGACAGATCAGGAAATCCTTATCATGTGGCAGTATCAGGCAGCAGGTCTGTCTATGTTTGATGTCAATGTCACCACCAGCAGAGACGTATATAATGCAACTCCTGCACGAAATCGCGGCAGAAATCATATGACCAACACCGACGGCAGATCCTACTGCTATGTACACTCCTTTGGCACCAATCGCGGATGTACAGTGTTTTACGACAGCAACCCAAGCGGCCTTGGACGTACAGGTATTCACGAAATCGGTCATATGCTCGGTGTTCGCGATGCGGGATCAGGTCAGCACGGCACCTATTTCCCCGGCCTCGCAGAATTCCGCTGGGTTCCCATTATGGGAAATTTCTGGTCCGGTAATAGATGGGGAAGCGAAGCCCTCTATCAGTGGAGTAAAGGTGAATATAATGATGCAAACAGTGCGGCAAAACAACCATTCTTTGACTCCCAATACGCCCAGAATCATATACGTCTGCGCAGCGATGACAAGCCCGAACCAGTTGCCCTGGTGTTCGGTGGGGACGGTACATCCGTCAGCATGAAAGATAATTTCGGACGGATCGGCCCTCCCGTTTCTCCCCATTCAACATCCGCGGATAGAGATGATTTCACCTTTGAAATAACAGCGGAAAACGGCAGCATTGATGTGGTGGTCAGCTCAATAGAACGTCTTCAGATGCTTGATGTTCATGCCCAGGTTTTGAATTCCTCCGGGCAGGTGGTCACAGAGCATAATCCCAAATCAGCCCGCTCTTCCACGCTCCAGGCAAATCTTCCACGCGGAAGCTATACCCTGAGAGTTATGGGCGGAGCCGAAGGTACACCACAAAACGGTTTTTCCAATTACGGTTCCGCCGGATACTACGGTATTTCCGGTACAATCGAAGGCGCAGGCAATGCAGTCTACTACGATCTCAGCCTGAATGCTGAAAACGGCAGCATTTCTGCAGACCCCGACGAATCGTCCTTTGAGGAAGGCACGGAAGTTGAACTGACCGCAGAAGCTGATTTCGGATATACATTCTCCGGCTGGAGCGGAGATATATCTGGCTCTGACAACCCGGTTACCATAACCATGGACAGTGATAAAAACGTTACGGCGCAGTTTGAAATAGACGATATTGATATTGAGGGTGATAACCTATCC
>JBNJEI010000026.1:0-36605 GCA_051745755.1 Fibrobacterota bacterium | reverse complement strand
GCGGAAATTCGCCCGGCTGATCCGCGAGAAAAAATATGAAGAAGCCCTTGATATTGCACATAATCAGGTGGAAAACGGTGCACAGATTATTGATATAAATCTTGATGATGCCATGCTTGATGCCCAGCATGAAATGCGTGTGGTGCTCAATTATTTTCTTTCCGATCCCGCCGTGGCGCGGGTACCCTTTATGATAGATTCCTCAAAATGGGATGTGGTTGAGGAAGGGCTTAAATGCCTTCAGGGTAAGGGTATTATTAATTCCATCTCCCTGAAGGAAGGTGAGGATGCCTTCCGGGACAAGGCGCGTCGTGCTATGGGCTATGGCGCGGCGGTGGTGGTTATGGCCTTTGATGAAACCGGGCAGGCGGATACAAAGGAGCGCAAGGTCTCCATCTGCACACGGGCTTACGAAATATTAAAACACATGGGTTTTCCTACGGAGGATATCATCTTTGACCCCAATGTGTTTGCCGTGGGAACCGGTATGGATGAGCACCGCCGGTATGCCATTGATTTTATTGAAGCCACCCGAACGATACGGTCCACAATGCCGGAAACCCATGTAAGCGGCGGTGTCAGTAATATTTCATTCAGTTTTCGCGGCAACAATGCCGTGCGTGAGGCCATGCACTCCTGTTTTCTCTACCATGCAATTCAGAATGGTATGGATATGGGGATTGTTAACCCCGGTATGCTCCAGGTGTATTCCGATATAGATCCGGAACTTAAAAAACGCGTGGAGGACCTTCTTTTTGACCGCAGTGATACCGCAACAGAGGATCTACTGGACTATTCCCAGGGGCTGACATCACAGGGAGGAACTCAAAAAAAAGTCGATACGGCATGGCGCGAAAATCCCGTTGCCCAGCGCCTTAAATACGCATTATTAAAGGGTATCACCGAATATCTTGAGGAAGATCTGACCCAGGCACGGCAGGAGTTTAATTCCTCCGTTGAAATTATTGAAGGGCCGCTTATGGGCGGTATGGATCATGTGGGTGAATTGTTTGGAGAAGGAAAAATGTTTTTGCCCCAGGTGGTAAAGAGTGCCCGGGTGATGAAAAAAGCCGTGGCCATTCTGCAGCCTTTTCTTGAGGCGGAAAAAATTGAAGGTGATTCACAGAAAGCAGGTAAAATTCTTATGGCCACAGTAAAAGGCGATGTTCATGATATCGGTAAAAATATTGTGATCATAGTCTTACAGTGTAATAACTTTGAAGTTGTGGATCTGGGGGTAATGGTGCCCAATGAGGTTATTCTGAAACGGGCCCGGGAGGAAAAGGTTGATGCCATCGGTGTCAGCGGCCTTATTACTCCCTCTCTTGATGAAATGGTTCATCTTGCTCAGGAGATGGAAAAACGCCGTATGGATATTCCTCTTTTTCTCGGTGGTGCCACAACATCCGATGTTCATACGGCGGTAAAAATTGACCCCTGTTATTCAAACATTGTTGTGCGCATGCGTGATGCTTCCCAGACACCGGGTGCTTTGACAAAATGCCTTGGTTCAGAAAAGGACGCACAGCAGCAGCTGTATAAAGATAAATATGCCGCCATTCGGAAAAAACGCCGGGAAGGTACCACCACGCAGACGGTGTCTCTTGCGCAGGCGCGCAAAAATGCCTTTCAACCGGATTTTTCCGACTACGTTCCTCACACGCCCTCGTTTATTGGAACAAAACATGTGATCAATCAGTCTGTGGAACGTCTGATTGATTATATTGACTGGCGGTTCTTTCTCAGTGCATGGTCAATTAACGGTGCCTTTCCCGATATTCTTGAGGATCCGAAAAAAGGGGCTGAAGCTCAGAATGTTATGAATGATGCCATGAAAATGCTTGGAGATATTCAGGAGCATAATCTTCTTAAAATAAACGGCGCCGTATCTTTTTTTCCTGCTCAGTCCCGGGGAGATGACATTATCGTATATACTGACGAGACCAGAGAGACCGTTCGTACGGTTATTCCCACCCTGCGCCAGCAAATGGTAAAAAAAGACCGCCCTCATCTGGCATTGGCGGATTTTATTGCACCACACGATTCAGGTATTGATGATTATATCGGTTTTTTTGTGGTCACCGCCGGACTCGGTATGGACAAGGCGCAAAAACTCTTTAAAAAGAATACCGATGACTACAGCGCCATAATGATATCTCTTTTGGCAGACCGCCTTGCCGAAGCCTTTGCGGAACGCCTTCATGATGAGGTGCGCAAGGAATACTGGGGTTTTTCCCCTCACGAGGATATTTCGCTGGATGATATGCTCAAGGTACGGTATCAGTCCATTCGTCCCGCTCCGGGGTATCCTGCCTGCCCAGAGCACAGTCAGAAGGAGATGATTATGGATATAACACAAGCTGAATCCATCGGTGTGTATTTAACGGACAGTTATATGATGCGTCCTTCGGCATCTGTATGCGGCTATTATTTTGCCCATCCCGAGGCGCGCTATTTTACCGTGGGTAAAATTACCGATGATCAGCTGCGTGATTTCTCCAAGCGTACCGGGCTCAGTGTGGACTATCTTACATCGGAGTTGGCTCAGAATGTCTGAGGGCGAGTGTATTGATTTTCACTGTCATGTCTTTCCCGATTACCTGGCCCGCGATGCCGTGGCCCGTGTGGAGAATATCTCCGAAGGAAGGCTGTCCGCTTTTCTTTCCGGTACTGTGCAGGATTTAAAGACGAGTATGCTTCGTCAGGGAATTTCTGCTGCGGTAACGCTTCCTGTGGCTACCAGACCGGAGCAGGTTACCTCCATCAATGCGAAGCTTAACACCACTGATTCCGCAGTAATTCCCTTTGGAGCCCTCCACCCATTCTGTGATGACTGCGCCGCAGTAATTGATGATCTTGAAGAGCGGGGCATTCGGGGGGTAAAACTGCACCCGGAATTTCAGGATTTTTATATTGACGATCCCCGCTGTGACGGTTTCTTTGATGCCCTGGAAGAAAGCTCCCTGATAGTGCTGATCCATGCCGGCTATGATCCCGGTCCCTTCAGCAGCGATCATGCCACACCGCAAAAAATCGCCCGGCGTCTTGATGCCAATCCGGGACTTACCCTTGTGGCGGCTCATCTTGGCGGTTTCATGATGTGGGATGCCGTGGAGAAATTTCTTGTGGGACGGGAGATATTGTTTGATACAGCGGCCCTTGCAGGCTGTATAGACACCGGACAGTTTCTCAGAATCTGTCAGACCCACGGGTGTGAAAAAATCCTTTTCGGCTCAGATTCCCCCTGGTTCAGTCAGAAAGAGGCTGTTGGTTTTATTCAGAACAGCGGCCTTTCACAGAAAGAACAGAGCCTGATATTTTCATCAAATGCTCACGGTCTTCTTGCATGAAAATCACCGTTGATGCCTTTGTGCTTCATTCCTTTGCCTATGGTGAAACCAGCCTGATACTTCGGCTGTTTACGCGGGAAATGGGGGCTGTCTCCTGCCTGCTCAGGGGAGCATTAAAAAAGAAATACATTCCCGACCGGGGAGCACGCATAGCCATGGAGATACAACGCCGGGGGGAACAGGGGCTTTTTTCCGCCTATTCCTGTGAGGAGTTGAGTCATTTTTCCTGTGAATCCTCCCTCCTTAAGACAGCCCTGCGCGATACGGCTCTTGAATTGCTTCTGATACATCTTCACGAAGAGGAGGCACATGATGATATTTTTATTCTCATGGAGAAATATTTATCCTATCTTTCCGCATCACAAGAGGAGTACGCTCTCTATGCGCTCTGGCTTTTTACGGTGCGGCTTTCTCAGTATCTGGGGTTTGAATATAATCTTTTTATCTGCAGCCGCTGCGGCAGTGTACTCAGGAATGCCGGACTTATTCCGCAGGATGAAGGGTTTGTATGTGAAACCTGCAGCCCCCGGGCTATATGCTTTTCTTCTTCAGTTCTTGGTCTTCTTCAAAGCGGCAGGCCGGGCCCCGGGGAAGTACTCCCAAAGCTTTCCTCTGCAGAAAAACAAAATATTACAAGACAGCTTCTTGATTTTCTTATCTACCAAAACGATACGTCAAAACAGCATAAGTCCCGGATGTTTCTCTTTGAGATTTTGTAAAAACCTCTGTTCCTTACTCTTATGCTTTTTGTTTTTCTGTGCCGGAACTAACTCGCAGAAAATGAGCTCTTTCCATTAATACAAATTTTTTTTGGAAAACTGTTTCAGTATAAAGGGGGAGATTTTGAAGGGGGCAGCGGTGTGGATGATGTGCTGAACGCACGAAGGGACATGGGTTTCCCAGGGATGGATATCCTGGGTGCGAACCCGTACCGCAACCCGGGCATTTCCTGTTTCCTGCTCAAACCAGCGTTTTTGGATGTCCAGATTCTCTACGGCAAGATCAAATTCATACCGGCTTGTCTGCTCAATTCCCTGTGATGAGCTTCTGTTCAGTGTATAGAGAGAAAAAACACTTTTCTGCATCAGATCCCGAATGGCTGCACTTTCTGCTTCCATCCATGCACGAAGAGGGTTGTAAAGATTCACCCTGGCCCTGCCGTATCCATAGGTATAGCCTGGTTCTTCATTCCCGGACTGAGCGGAGTCACAATCCGTAAGGAGGGGTTTTGAAGTGCGGGAAATGTGCAGACTGTCCGGACTGAACAGAACGGCTCTTCCCGTTGCAGTGGTAATTGAATCAAGGGGGAAAAAATCCTCCGGGTTGATGTCAGGGCGGGGAATATAGTAAAAACTGATGCTGTCCTGATCGGTAAAGCGCAAACGTCCCAAATGTTCATATCGATGGACCTGGATATATCCAGAGGTGCGCATTTTCTCAAAGCTGCAGAACCGATCGTAGGCATCTTTTCTTTCGTCTTTTGCTATATCATATCCCAAAACGGTATTCTGTGGAGGATAAAAAAACCAGTGCGGGTATTCAATGCGCTGAAACCAAGGGGGATAGACGTTTTTTTCTTCAGCAATACCTGCTGCAGGAACCAGGAGGGAATACACAAAAAACCATACAAAAAAAGGAAGCAGAATATACTGCTTCCTGTGAAAATGAAGAAAAACAGGCGGCATTTACTGCTGTCTTTCCTTATGTTGCCGCACTCGTTCTTCAAGGTCCTGATATGCTTCGGCTGCCTTGAATTCTGTTATGGCATTTTGCTGCTGATCAATCAGATCCTTCATTATTTCAGGATTTACGGCCTTGAGAACAAAGGCTTCGTAGCCCTCTGAAGTCTGACGGACAAGGGTTTTTACTTCCTGAATACCGTTTACTTCTGCAAGGCTGAAATTCTCCGTGGTCTGCTGAAAATGTTCAAGGGCCTCATCATTAACGGCTTCTGTGAAGGATTTTGTCAGATTTGCAATTTCAGAGTTGAACTGCTGGGCAATTTTGGCATCCGCATCAATAGCTGCGCGGCTCTGAGCGATATTGCGTTTTGGATGGGTTCCCATACCTATGGCAGTAATGGCTGCTCCGTACTGCCCTTCCTGTAATTCCGTAAGCTGTGAAGGGTAGAGCTCAACAAAGTCTCCATCCCCCGTGGATTTTCCGCCGCAGCCTAAAAAGACAAGTGCAGCTGCACCGGCAAGAATCATAAAAAAACGGTTTCTGAGATGCATCATAAAAAAACTCCATATGAAAAGGTTTGTAACATTGGCATTATCCCATAATAAATGTAATATACAAGATTTTTTTTACACCATTGCAAATTTATTTTTCCCTCTTTGTTTTCGGGATATTTTTTTACCTTTTGCCGGCAGTAAGCTATATTTATGAAGATATCTATGAAAGGAAAACTCTATGGACTGGAAAATATTTATAAGCACCTTCGGCCTGATTTTTCTGGCTGAGCTTGGGGATAAAACACAGTTTGCTGTTATGGCAGCAACGGCAAGCAAGCGTTCTGTACTCTCTATTTTTCTCGGGGCTTCCCTGGCTCTTATCCTTTCCACTCTTATTGCCATTGCGGCGGGGACAATTCTTCGCCGCTTTGTCCCCGATACGGTGCTTCAGACAGGGGCGGGGCTGCTATTTCTTATCTTTGGGGCGGTTATACTCTTTTCCGTGTTTCGTCCCGGCACGCAGGCTGCCGCCAAAGATGAGGGGCACTATTACGGTCATAATGTGATTGAGAAATCCGTATTACGTCTGGCACGGTCCTTTGAAGAGAATATTCTTGAGCAGTATCGAAAACTTTCGGCGCAGGCTGCGGATCCGGAAATTAAAAAACTTACGGACTATCTTATTGCCGAGGAGGAATCCCATCTGGATCATCTTTCAGAATTGTGCAATGAAAGCTGCGCTCATATGGAGAATATTACCTCCCGTGAAGAACTGCAGTCTCTGGAGGAAGCAGCGGATTCCTTTACGCCCCAAAGCGATGCTGAAGCCACCGTTGTCCGTCTTCTGGAAAATGAAAAAAGCATCGCTCTTTTCTACGAAGGTTTGGCGCAGAAATCCAAATTTGCACCACTGAAACATGTGCTTATGCACCTTGCTCAGGAAGAGCAGGGCCATATAAATCACTTACGTAATTTTTTAACAACCTATACAAAGGGGTAATTATGAAAACACTGCTTCTGCTTTCTCTGACCATCGCAGTTCTTGCAGCAGCCGATGCTGAACATACATGGAATCTGACTGCCAATTCGAATTTTACAGTATCCCAGGCCTATTTCTCTGATAATTGGGACGGCTCTGAGCGGGGTAATATATCCTGGCTTGTTGATTTCCGGGGAGAGGCTGAGAAGGATATTTCAGATATTGTACATACGAAAAATACCCTGCGTATTGAATATGGGCAGACAAAACGCCAGGATGAAGACAGATCCTGGGATGATTTTCAGAAGAATTCCGATAAAATTGAGTTTGAATCGCTGTTTCGCTTTTCCCTGGCCGAGTTTGCTGATCCCTTTGTTTCTGTTAATGCAGCCTCTCAGTTTACCGACCAGGCACGGGATGCAGAGATTGAGGGTGAAGATCTGTTAAACCCCAAATACGATCTGCGGTTTAATCCCATTGAGGTCACCGAAAGCTTTGGTTTGGCCCGCCGGTTTCTGGAAGAGGAGAATGCGTTTTTTGATGCGCGCTTTGGCGGAGCACTTAAACAGACGTACCGTCGTTGGGAACTGCAGGAGGATTTCACCTATGATGATGATTTTATCAGTGAAGCGGGGCTTGAATTTGTTGCGCTTTATGAGGCGCAGGTTAATGAAGATCTTCTCGATTACCGCAGTGAGCTGAATATTTTTACTCCCCTTGCTATTTCCGAGGAATTCCGTGATGAGAATGAAGATTGGAAGGTACCTGTGATTACCTGGGATAATAATTTGACCATGAATGTGACCGATTATATCGTGTTTCGCTTCGGGGTGGACATGCTGTATAATAAAACCATTGATGAAGATTTTCGAATCCGCCAGAATATGGGGCTGGGAATCAATTTCCTTCGTACAAACAACTAGATGACTCAAACACATGAAGATTTAAAAGATATCATCGGCGGATATGCCCGCGAGCTGGGCTTTTCCGCCTGTGGTTTTGCTGCAGTGCGTTCTCTTGACGAATATAGAGATCACCTGCAAGCCTGGCTGGATGAGGGCTGCCATGCATCCATGAAATGGATGGAGAATTACTTTGAAAAGCGTATCGACCCGCAGAAAATGGTCCCTGAAGCACAGACCGCCATTGTTCTTCTGCTCAATTATTATCCCGCTGTCCCCCTGAGCACTGCGGGACCGACGGTGGCAAAATATGCCTATGGAAAAGATTATCATGAGGTTATGAAGAATAAGCTTTTTGCCCTCAAGGATAAAATTTCCGCCCATAACGACATTTCAGGCCGGGCCTTTGTGGATTCTGCTCCGGTTCTTGAGCGTCCCTGGGCGGTTGAGGCGGGCCTTGGATGGATTGGAAAGAACTCTTTGCTTATTTCTCCCGTGTATGGTTCATACTGCTTTATCGGTGAGCTGTTTCTTTCCCTCAAACTGGAACCTGATCTTCCCTTTGAAAAGGAGTATTGCGGCAGTTGTACCCGATGCATTGATGCATGCCCAGGCGGTGCAATAGGTCATGACCGCCGGGTTGACTCACGTCGATGTGTATCCTATCAGACCATAGAACATCGCGGTGAATTCGACCGTCCCATACAATTGACAGAATCTCTTTTCGGGTGTGATATCTGCCAGGATGTCTGTCCCTGGAACAAAAAAGCGATTCCCACAACGTGTGATGATTTTGCTCCCTCGGAAGAACTGAGCACTCTTTTCAGAAATAAACGCTGGCAGAATATGGCACGGGAAGAATTTAACCGGATTTTCAGCAACAGTGTGGTGAAACGGACAAAATACGAGGGTTTTATGAGAAATGTCCGGGCATTTCACAGCTTGTGATCATAGAGCATCTGCTGAAGGATATTCCGAATGGTGCGTGCCCGGTCCAGCGCCCTGTTTTCAGCCAGGGTGGTTGAAAGCTCAAGATACTCCCCCGTGGCTTTTACCTCAAAGGGTATTTTCTTTGATTGAGAAAATATATGGGCAGTTTTGTGTACCTGTTCCTGCATACCTTCAACCCTTAACTGCAGCAGGTTTTTGTCAAGGCTGATTTTGGAAATAAAGAATCGCATGGCCCGTATTTTGATATCCATGGTAATAAGCAGCTCAATAACCTCTTCGGGAAGTGGGCCGAAGCGATCGGCAATTTCCCGTTCAAAGCTGTGTAATTCCTCCAGGGTTTTGCATCCTGTGCACCGTTGGTACAGAAGAATCCGAAGATTTGCTTCACCGATGTAGGATGCCGGAAAGAGACCGTTGAGTTGTATTTCCAGCTCCGGTTCCTGTGCAATACCTTCACGGGGCGTTTTGTCGCGTATACGTTCAATTTCCTCCCGAAGAAGATCGCAGTAGAGTTCAAATCCCACGGCGGCAATAGTTCCGGACTGATCCGTACCGAGTAAATTTCCCGCTCCGCGCAGTTCCAGATCGCGCATGGCCAGCTGAAACCCCGATCCCAGATCGGTGAATTGTTCCAGAGCTTTGAGGCGCTGCAGGGATTCTTCTTTCACCAGGGAATAGTCCTTTACGAAAAAATAGGCATAGCCCTGAACGTCGGAACGGCCCACGCGGCCCCGAATCTGATACAGCTGGGACAGCCCCATGGTATTGGCTTCCTCCACAATAATTGTATTGGCATTGGAAATATCTATTCCGTTTTCAATAATTGTGGTGGAAATAAGGATATCAAGTTCACCCTGGGTAAAACGGGTCATGATTTCTTCCACTTCATCCCCGTCCATCCTGCCGTGAGCTACACCGATTCTGGCCTGGGGGAGCAGAGTCTGAACGCGGTTGTGCAGATCGGACAGTCCCCGTATTTTATTGTGTACCACAAAGGCCTGCCCCCCCCGTTCCAATTCATCTTTCAGGGCACTTTGAAGGAGCTCGTCATTGGATTCGGTAACTGTGGTCTCCACGGGAAGTCGGTTTTGCGGCGGCGTGGCGATAAGCGAGAGATCCCGTATCCCTGCCATGGACATATGAAGGGTTCTCGGTATGGGAGTGGCACTCATGGACAATACATTAATACTGCTTTTCAGCTCGGTGAATTTTTCCTTTTGCTTAACACCGAAGCGCTGTTCTTCATCGATGATAACCAAACCGAGTTTTTTGTACCGGATGGAGGGGGATAATATCTTATGGGTACCGATAAGAATATTAATGTCCCCGGCGGCCACATCCTGCTGAATGGTTCGTGTCGCAGCGGAGGAATTGAGCCGGCTCAGGGTGGCAATGCGTACGGGGAAGTCAATCATGCGATTCCTGAAGGTTTTGCCGTGCTGTGAGGCCAAAACAGTGGTGGGAGCAAGTACGGCCACCTGATAGCCGGCCATAACAGCCTTAAATGCTGCACGCATGGCTATTTCAGTTTTTCCAAATCCCACATCGCCGCAGACAAGATGGTCCATGGGTTTTTCTGAATGCAGGGCTTTTTTTACCTGCTCCATGGTTTTTATCTGATCCTGTGTGGGGGTATAGAGAAAGGAATCCTCAAATTCCTGCTGCCATGAGCAGTCTTCGGGAAATCTGACGCCCCGGGCATATTCACGCTTCGCGTATATCTTGATAAGCCGGGAGGCCATCTCCTGAATATTTTTACGGGTTCGTTCTTTTTTACGCGTCCAGCCGGAGCCTCCCAGGGTTGAAAGGGCGGGCATGGATGTATCACGGCTTCCGATATATTTCTGTACTTTATGAAAATCCCGAATGGGGACATGAATGGTTGCTTTTTTGGCAAACTCAAGGAGCATGCAGTCTGTGGAATGTTCCCCTGCTTTGATGGAGGTGATTCCCCTGAAGAAGGCAATCCCGTGATCCACATGCACCACGGCATCCCCCTTTTTTATGCTGTCAAAACTCAGCAGGGGAGCGGTGTTTTTTGCGAGGCCTTTTATTTTTTTCTGGGCCAGACGGTTAAATATTTCCAGTTCACTGTAACAGGCAATTTTCTTTTTTTCTGAAAAGAAACCTTTTTTGAGAAAGGCTACGTGTATCGTATGGGATGTTGCGGCGCCGATATACTCGGCAAGACGCTGCTTATGGCCCGGGGTTTCTGTAAAAAAATTGATATCGTATCCGGCGGCCTGCTTTCGGGATATATCCTGTGAAAGCAGGGCCATATCCCCCTGAAAGGGAGGAAGTGAGACGAAATCATAGTGGTATCGGACGGCTGAGGGTTCATTGACCTTCAGATATATCTGCTGAAAAGAGCTGATTCGGTCTGAAACGGTATCTGCCGAATGAAGAAGCTGAACCGGTGAGGAAATATAGGGTGTAAGAACATCGGGTACACGGGACATGTGATTGTTATAGTTTTCCTCCATGCGTATAAACCTGTCCTTCAGGGATATAAAATCGTCATGGATAATGCAGGTACGGGGGGAAAGATAGTCCAGAAGGCTTCCCCGGGGAATAGAAAACCAGTGGAGAAACCAGTGCAGCCCAAAATGGCTCCCATGAGCTGTCCATTCATGTTCTATGCGTTCATAGCTTTCAGGGGAAATTTCCTTTGCTTCAGAAAAGCGCTCCGCCTTCTCCAGGGCATCAATAACATCCTCATCCCGGGGAATAAATTCCCGCATGGGAAGAATTTTGACCTCCTCACATCCGGTTTTTGACTTCTGGGAGAAAATATCAAACTCGCGTATAGATTCGATGGTGTCCCCCCAAAACTCAAGTCGCAGCGGGGCATCTCTCCCAAGGGCATAGATATCGACAATCCCTCCGCGCAGGGAAAACTGTCCCGGTTCATTCACCGTTGTTTCCCGTTCAAAGCCGTTCTCCCGAAGCCAGTGTGAGAGTTTCTCCGGATTAATATCGTCCTGTGTCCGCAGGGTAATGGTGGCATTAAAAAGATTTTTTGGGGTAATGGTCGGTTCAAAAAGGGCTGCGGCGGTGGTGACAACACATTGTCCGGGGTTCATAAGAAGTGAATGGAGGGTGCTGAGTCGTCGCTCCTGGTTTGGACCGAAAACCGGTTTCATATTGTAGGGTATTGAGTAGGCACCGGGAAAAAAGAGCGGAGGATCCGGAGAGATGTCAGTAAGTTCTGAATATACTCGTCCCGCTTCTTTATCATTTGATGCGATATAGAGCAGGGCTGTTTTTTTTTCGCAAATGGAGGCGGCAAAAAAAGAATCCGCTCCGGAAACAAGACCGGAACAGACGATCTTTGTATTGGTTTTGAGAAAGGAGTCAATCTCCTGAAAATGTATATTTATGTGATTCACACAGATCCGCCATGAAAAAAAACTCCCGACGGGCGGGAGTTTATGATAAATGAGCCAACAAGGGATCGAACCTTGGACCCACGCCTTAAAAGGGCGTTGCTCTACCAGCTGAGCTACTGGCTCAAAATATTACAAAGAAAAAAATGAGCCAACAAGGGATCGAACCTTGGACCCACGCCTTAAAAGGGCGTTGCTCTACCAGCTGAGCTACTGGCTCATATTTTTTGTCAAAGACGCGTCTAATATATGTTATTTAATCTGTGAATGCAACTGATAATGAAAAAACCATTTTTTTTACCTTTTCTTTGAAAACGAAATGTGCATATAGTATCATACTATAGAATTGTACATTTATGTATGGATGAACAGTGAACAGGGAAAATCTCTCTCCGGAAGAATATGAGAATCTTTTTGAAGAGCTCAACGCCATCATAAACTCAGGCACCTCACTGAGTCAATCCGTTAATGACGAGCTTGACGATGATGTGATTGACGTTTCCCGCGACGATGAGATTCTTAGAGAGGCTTTCCTAAATAAGCCGCAACCACCTGTTAATAATTCAGATACAGACACAGAAGAAGAACATGAGTCTCCCCGGGAACCGGCGGAGGAGAATATTGAATCCTTTTTTCAGGATGTAAAACGGTCTCAATCCCGGGGAGAGGATACAGCGGTTGATTTTGTATGCCCCCTCTGTCGGAATACGGCCTGTTCGCCCCGCTATGCCTCAGACAGTTCCCAGTTTCGTTTTATTGCCTATGAATGTACCCGATGTTCTGTGTTCTTTAAAGATCCCCGGCGTTTTACCGCAAAAAGAAAAAAGAAGGATACGGAGGCACCGGGGGCTTCAAAAACGGGTTTTTCCTGCCCTCTGTGCAAAACAACCTCCTATGAAACCAATTATACACAGGATATCGGTGAGATAAGTGTGGAGGCCTATTACTGTTCCGGATGCAGCGTATTATTTTCGGATCCGGAAAAATTTTCCGCTGATTCATAAAAGTTCTGGATTTGTGTAATTATTATGGTACTATCTAAGTAAACGATTGTAATACAACTCATTAACGTTGGGAGTACGCCTATGCATTTCCTGGTTGTTGAAGACGATTTTTTCTGCCGAAGTATACTTACCAATATTCTTGCAGAGTACGGAACCTGTGATGTTGCCGTTGATGGTACCGAAGGTTCACGGGCCTTTGCAAACTCTCTTCGGGAAAATACACGGTATGATGTGGTATTTCTGGATATTATGCTTCCCGATAAAGACGGTCAGACTCTTTTAAAGGAATTTCGGGAGGCGGAGAGAAAAAAGGGTGTTAAGGAAGGCATGGGTGTTCCCATTATCATGTCAACCGCCCTGGGGGATAAAACCAATGTGTTGCAGGCCTTTAACGAACAATGTGAAGGGTATTTGGTAAAACCCGTGGATGAGGAAAAGGTGCTCGCCGTTTTTCGTAAACTTGAATTAGTCTGAAAGGGCATTTTCTTCCAGAGAGGAAAGGTGTTCCCAGTGCTGCAGTGATGACTGCAGCTTTTGGCAGAGTTCCCCGTATTCCTTTTTCATGGATGCCATGTCTGTGGGATCTGCTTCGGGGAATGACTTTTCCAGTTTGTCGATCTGAGTTTCCAGGGCGTCAATTTCTTCCTCCAGAAACGAGAGTTTCCGTTTGTCCTTATAGCTGAGTTTCTGCGGTTTATTCTTTTTTCTGGATTCTTTCTTCTTTTTCTTCTCTTTTTTTTCTGAGCTGTTTTTCTTATCCTCCCACAGAAGATAATCGGAAAAAGATGACGGAAACCCGGTGACGGAACCGTCGCCGGGCAGTATAAAAAGATAGTCGCAGACCTTGTCAACAAAATACCGGTCATGGGAGATTACCAACACCACCCCCGTATATGAAAGGAGGAAATCCTCAAGAATTGCCAATGTCTCAATATCAAGATCGTTGGTGGGTTCATCGAGAATGAGAAAATTCGGGTTCTGAATCAGCACTGAAATGAGCTGCAACCGTCGTTTTTCACCGCCTGAAAGATCCTTTATAGCCCGACGCTGACTTCGGGGCGGAAAGAGGAACTGTTCCAGGAATGCCGAAGCGGAGATCTTTTTGTCTTCATGGGTAACATATTCTGCAAATCCACGGATATATTTGAGTACCGAGGTATCCCGGGGCATGGAATGATCTATCTGAGTGAATATGCCGAAGTCCGTATTTACCCCCACATCAACAGTTCCGCTGCGGGGGGAGAGCTCCTGAGTGAGGAGTCTGGTGAAGGTCGTTTTTCCCACACCGTTTCTGCCCACGATTCCTATTTTTTCACGGGCCTTGAAGGCATAGGAGAAGTTGTGTATCAGGGGCGTGGAGTCATAGGAGAAGGAGACGTTTTTGCAGTGAAGTATTTTTTTTCCAAGCTTTCGCCCCGAGGCAGAAAACTGAGCGCTGCTTTCTTCCTTTACCGTGCCTGTTTTTAGCATATCCTCAATTCGGTTTATCCGCGCCCGGGATTTTGTTCCCCGTGCAGAAGGAGAGGTGTTCATCCACTGAATTTCTTTTTTTAAAATGGATTTACGTTTTTCATTACGGCGCTCTTCGATTTCCAGACGCTCCTGTTTTTTCTCCAGATACCGGCTGAAATTGCCCTCATGGATAAATATCCGTTTTTGATCCAGCTCCCAAATAGTGGTGCAGGCATTGTCAAGAAAATATCGATCATGGGTTACCAGTATAACGGGCTCTGTCCGCTTTTGTAGATAGCTTTCAAGCCAGAGTACACTGTCAATATCCAGGTGGTTTGTCGGTTCATCAAGAATCAGAAGATTTGCCTGGGACATAAGGGCCTGCACAAGGGATATTTTTTTAATCATTCCCCCGGAGAGTTCCCGCATGGGCACCGCCGTATTGTAAATACCGAATTGGGAAAGCAGGGCGCGTAATCTGCCTTCAAAATCCCAGGCGTTGAGTTTTTCCATTTCTGCGGTCAGATAGTCGAGGCGTTCCTGTTTGTCCCGGGTCCACTTTTTGGCAATATCTTCAGTAACATATTCGTATTCTCTTAAAACATCTGTATGGGGAAGAGAATATGATTGGAATATATAGTCTATGATTGTTGTGTTCGGTGAGAAATCCGGCATTTGCTCCATCATAAAAATGGTGCAGTCACTGTTGACGGTAATCTTTCCTGCGTCAGGGGAGCTTTTTCCGGCAAGGCAGCGTAAAAGTGTACTTTTCCCGGAACCGTTAAGTCCCACAATACCGATTTTGGAGTTTTTTTCTATGGAGACGGACGTGTCGGAAAGAAGTTCCTTGTTGCCCGCAGAGATGTATAATGAGTCAGCCGTTACATAGTTCATATTCAGGGGTACCTTTTTTCCCGATAAATATATGTTTACTGCACGGTTGAATAAAAATAAATGTTTCGTTAATGGTGATAATGCGTCTTTTGCAGAGGTGAGAAAATTATATTTTACCTCGACCCTGTTTGAGGAGGAAGAATGAACAGAA
Source organism: Fibrobacterota bacterium (assembly GCA_051745755.1). Taxonomy (GTDB): domain Bacteria; phylum Fibrobacterota; class Chitinivibrionia; order Chitinivibrionales; family Chitinivibrionaceae; genus Chitinivibrio. The sequence continues at coordinate 21,359 of JBNJEI010000026.1, read as the reverse complement.
TTGGTTATGTATGCATCATGGTGTTCTGTGCTCTGTATATATCGGTTGAAGCAAATATTGGTCAATCATCGGTAATTGTTATGAATTTTCCCTGGGGGGCACGTTCCACCGGGCTGGGGGAGACCTTTACAGGGATCGCTGATACGGAAGAAGCGCTGTTTTATAATCCCGCTGGCCTTGGACAGTCACCGCTGGCAAATTCATGGGTTCGTTATGATGCGGGAGACCATTCATACAACCATGTTTCCTCACGGGGCACGGCAGCCTGGGCTGTTTCAGAAGCCGGAGGTATTTTCCGCTTTGTCGGAACCGCATGGCGGGATTATCTTATTCACTATGTTGACAGCGGAGAAACAATGGAGGATGTGGCACGGCGCTATGTGAAAACAGACAGGTCTGAACATATCAATTCAGCGGTGGAACGAATTGCGGATTTCAACAGTCTGGGAAGTGAGAAGCGGAATGCACTGTATTCAGTCCTTGAGGAAGCACTTTCGGCCGAAGAGTCGGTTATTGACTCCCTGGCGGAGGTGTTGCTGGTTTTGCCGGAGGAAGAACAAAACGAGACGGCGGTCTTTGCTGAGCTAGCCTATTACCTTGACGATGACGACCTCACCACTCCTGAGGAAATTGCGGAAATTCTGCAGGAAGAGGTTGATATTCAGGAAAAGTATTCCATCAATATCCCCTATAACATTGGTCCGCGGGGCACAATCAACGATATTGCTGCGGATGACAATAATCGATTGTGGGTGGCAACTGACAGCGGATTATGGCTCTATTCCACCGGCTGGGAACAGTACGATGTCTATGACGGTCTTGCCTCAGACACTATTCTCTCTCTGTCCTTTGCTCCGGACAGCAGTCTCCTCATAGGAACTGATCAGGGAGCAAACACCTATCGTGACGGTAATTTCAGATCCATAGCAGAAGATCTGACAGCTCTTGAGCAGCCGGTGTACTCCCTCACGGAAAACAGCGAGGGTACCCGGTATTTTGGACTGAAAGACGGCCTTATGGAGTTGTTTGAAGATGGAGAGTATGGCATTATTGATACGTCGGACGGATTATACGATTCTCGTGTTACCGCCCTTTTTACAGACAGTAATGACCGCTTATGGGTTGGTACTGAGGGCGGAATTACCCGTTTTGACCGTGACGGCAGCAGGCGGTTCAGTCTTGGTGAGGGAACCCGGGTATACGAATTTGCCCAGGAAAATGAGAATACCATATGGGTGGCCACAAATCGCGGCGGTTCTCAGATTGTGGAAGAATATGATGATGAACGTCAGAGTTCCGCCTATGTGATCAATGTATATCATGAAAACAACAGTCTGAAATCCTCCCGTGTCCGGGGCATTACCGTCGCTGATAACGGTGATATCTGGCTGAGCACGGACAAAAGCATGGAGCAGTATAAAAAAGGGCAGCGACGGGCTTCCATGTTCTTTGAAAATCTTCTGCCCGCACTGGGTCTTGATGATTTATGGCATGCGGCGGCGGCCGTAACATCTCCCATCGGCGACTGGGGTTCCGTTGGTTTTTTCTGGAACCAGCTGTATTTTGGCGAGGTGGAGTCCGGCGTGAGTGGAACCGGTCAGGCCGGTGGTCAGGAAGCGGCCTTTGAATTTGAAACCGGTGTGTCTTACGGCTTTCCTGTTACGCGTGATCTTTCCTTTGGCCTGAATTTAAAATATGCCTTCAGTCGCCTGGAAAAAGATCGTGCGGAGGCACGAACAATAGGTATTGATGCCGGGCTTTTAAAACGTGATTTTCTTATGGATGACCTGGATTTCGGATTTGTTCTCAAAAATATGGGGCCTCCCGTATCATATTCCGAAGACGAAATTGCTAATCCCATTCCCTTTCTGGCACGTGCCGGGGTGAATTATACCATCATCGATAAACCGGGGTCGCGTCTAATGGTTGCCCTTGATGCAGATCGCGAGATTGTGTACCGTGATGAAGAAGGAGGGGCCAATTTTCTCCAGGCGATCTATTACGATCTGATTCGCCGGGATCCGGACAAATCATATACGGAGAAGTTTCAGGAAATTATCTGGCACGGGGGGGTGGAATACGTCTATGCCGATTTTATATCCTTTCGTTCCGGCCTGCTCTATGACGATGCCGGTTCGCGGTCTGAGCTGACTTTCGGTGTCGGTGCCGATCTGAATAATATTATTGCCGATATTTCAATTATTGTAAGTACCCTCGGGGATGATGACCAGGTCCGGCAGAATCAAACGCGGTTTTCCATTACTTATATGATGTAATCAACCGGAAGGAAAATATGATACAGAGTTTTCTTATTGTGACTGGATTTCTGGTGTACGGAGCATGGGCGGAAACCGTGACTCTTGAAACTCCTATCTTCTCCCGCCGTGAGAGCAGAAAAATACAGCGGGAGCGCCGCACCGGTTCAGCTGTACAGAATATCCGCAGTGTATCCGCCCAGGACAGCATTGTTATTAAGGCATTGCTGGTTGAATTTCAGACGGATACGTCAACAGCCACAGAGGGCACGGGGCGTTTCGGGTTTCGCACGGACAGCCTCCCCCTGACGCTGGAAGATGAGCAGGAAATCGCCTGGTACGACGCAGATACGGTATATCCATACGATGATCTTCCGCGTAACGGCCGGTATTTTGAAGACCATCTGACCTTCCTTCAGAATTATTTTCGCCGGGTTTCCCGGGGAAACCTCCGGGTGGGATATGATCTCTATCCCTCTCAAAGCGACATGGACGGACAATATCCTGATGCATACCAAGTCCCCCTTCAGATGACCCGGTATTCACCGGGGGAGCCCCGTTACGGCGAATCCGACTTTGATTTCTCAATCCGGCGAACCACCAGTTTACTCCGCTTTATTCGTGATGCTGTGGTCAAGGCCGATACTGCCGAATCTGCGTCCCCCTTTTCTTCATTAGTTATGGATGAGGAGGGAACTCTGTGGGAGGTGAATGAAGCGGGAGATTCCACCAGGGCCTTTGTTCTTGTGTTCCATGCCGGTTCCAGCTATCTCACCGACGGCGGTGGAAACTCAATGGCTGCAGACAGCCCCTCTGATATGATTGATGTTTTTGTCAGCAATGATTTTTTTACAGAATACTATGAACCCGAAAATGATACGGTTTTTGCAGGGTTTGTGGAAACCCGGGATGGCCGTACGGGCATCAGGGTTGGTGAAGACAATGGGTCTTCCGTGCTTATCGGTGAGGTTATGATGTGTCCTGAAACATCAAATCAGGACAGCCTGAACTGGGGTATTAACGGAATTCTTGTAAATCAGCTTGCACGGCAGCTTGGAGCCCCGACCCTCAATACAGCAGGGTTTCCCGCCATCGGTGCCTTTGGTATTATGGATTATGCCGGATATTCTTCAGGAAAGGGCTTTCTGCCGCCCTATCCTTCGGCTTTTACCCGTTATTTTATGGGGTGGGATGACCCGCAGACTGTTTTTGACGGAGAGGAATCCGTGGGTGCAGCGGGGCATACACAGGACACGGAAATTCTTAAAATACCTCTGAATGAGTACGAATACTTTCTTGTTGAAAACAGGCAGCGCAATCTTTCCGGCATGGACCCCTTCGTCTACGATACCACGGATGATGTCCGTCATATTTCGCGAAAGGTGAACAGCTTTTATTTTGACAGTCTTGACCTGGATATTTCACCAAGAAGTTCTGTAATCAGGGATAATACATCCCATTTTGATATTGGGCTTCCCGGTTCGGGGCTTTTGGTATGGCACGTGGATGAAAAGATCATTGAAGCCCGTATCGAATATGACCGTCTCAATATGGATTCCTCCTATCGGGCGGTCGCCCTGGAGGAAGCGGACGGTATTATGGATATCGGTGTTGAATTTGTCAATGCCCTGGGTCAGCGGATTGATGATTACGGCGGGCCGGAGGATTATTTTCCCCATTTTAGTTCCCGGACCTCTTCAAAACAAAATTATATGGGGCCCTTTACTGCCCCCTCAACCATGGCAAATGACGGCGGTAATACATTCCTGAATCTTGACATTTCACCCCGCAGTACCGGGGAAAAAGAGACGTATTATCTGCGCAAGGGAAGCGATGACGGTTTTGATGGGTATCGCATTGAAAATTATGTGGATTCCTCCTTTACGGTTACCGTATCCGGTGACGATCCGATCCAAAAAGGCTTTGTACGGAAAAAGAGCCTGCTCCTTGGTGCACAGGATGCATTTGAGCCGCTCTATGGAGATTTTCTTACTGATTCTGACGGAGAAAATGAGATTTTTGTTGTGGATTCATCAGGGTATTATTTCTTTGTTTCTCCGGAAAATGAAATTATAACCGACTCGGCATATTCCTTTTTTCACCGGGATATTACGGGTGACTCCACTATGGTGTATCCCAGCGGAATGCTACCTTCAAAGCCGCAGAATATGCCCACCAGACTGGATACTGTGATACTTATACCCGCTCGCGACAGTATTGTGTATCGTTTGCTTCCCGGTGCCTATCCTCCAGCCTCTGATACCCTCCCACTGCCCTTTATGCCAACTACACCGGTGGTGACAAACGAAAACGGCTACTGGAGCGTGGGCGGACGTGAGGGCCATATTGCCGTGGGAACGGGTGACAGTATTGAGTTTCATACGGTTCTGGATGATTCTGCCACAGTTACGGGGGCTGCTTCTTTTAATGCAGAACACAACAGTTTTGTCTATGCCACGGCTTCCGGTTTTGTTCAGATTGCCGACCCTCTGAAAAAAGGGGCGTACCGCCGGATTGATGCTTCAGCCCGGGGTGCGGGCCAGTTTTCCGTTGCTGCGGGAAGTCTTACGGGGGATGACCGTATTTCTATTGTTCTCACAGACAGGGAAAATACCCTGTATATCCTTACTTCTGACAGCTCGGGAACTGCCTTTGAAAGAAACGTGCATACCTCAGACAGGGCGCAGCATTTTACCGATACCTACACCGGTTACCGGTCGCCGCGGAATTATTCCGGTCCTGTTTTAAGTGATGTGGATAATAACGGAAATCTGGATATTCTTGTCTCCGGTACAAACGGGGTATATGCCTTTGACACACGGGGAAACCTTAAAAAAGGCTGGCCGGCCCAGCTGGATACACGGTTCTGGAATATAAGAGGATCGGTCCTTACTTCTCCTGTGACGGCTCTCAGCGGTGATGAAACCCAGACATTTTTCTCCACTGCCACGGGAGATAATACCACCTCCTACATTACCAAAATCGATTCGGCGCAGGCAGTTCAGCTTCACGGGGAGACAAAATACACCCTGTATTTCAAAAATCAGAATAATCAAATCGACAGCAGTCTGGGACATCGTGAGGGCTTTGTTGACACCATCCTGAATGAAAACGACTCAATTGTTCCGGCCAATTTTGCTCCCGGCGGGTTGATCGACGGCAGAAACAGCCGGGGTGCACGCATAGATACCGTGGTTTCAACCGCTGCAGGGAGAGAACGGGTTTCATACTGGCCTCTCAGCATCGGCTATGCGGCGCAGACATCTCCTTTGATCGCTGATCTGAACCATCAGGATGGACATACGGATCTTATTGCCATAAACGGTGAAGGAAGCCTGTATCACTGGCAGATTGATACCGCGCGGATTTCCACGGGGCCTCAGCAGTGGTCTATGGCAGGGGGCGGACCGGGACGCTCTTTTGGGTTGAGCGGATCAGGAAGCAGTACTGATCCAACGGCGGAGATCACCACCTTTTATTCCTATCCCAATCCCCAAAAAATTAAGCGGGGAGAAGATGATCAGGATATAACCTTTCGATATGAACTGGGGGCATCAGCGCAGGAAGCTGAGCTCCGGATTTTTACCATGGACGGCATAAGTGTTTTTAAAGATAATAATCTGCCCCGTTACGCAGGAGTGAACGAATATATACTGGATGATCTCTCATTCCTTGGTTCTGCGGTGTACCGTTGTATTCTTACGGTTACCTTTGACGACGGCAGTGAGGTGAATTCCTTATGGAAAATGGCTATTCTCAGGGATGGACGATGAATAAAATCTGTATACTTTTGTTACTGTTTTTCGCGGTGCTTTTCAGTGATACCCCGCTCATTGACCGGCACCATACACTGCAACTGGATAATTTCTCCATACATTACCCCCGGGAGTACGAAATGTATGCTCATGAGGTTGGGCGCATACTGGAACGTCTGTATCCTTTGTACCAAAAAAAGTACAACATTGTTCTTCCCGATGAAACTGATGTGATTATCAGCAGGGATTATTATAATTCCTGGGCCGCGGCGGTGCAGAATACCATTAGTATTGGTATTGAGCCCATGGATTTTAATCTGCGGGGGACGTCAAACTGGCTGGAAAATGTGGTCGCCCATGAATATGCTCATATCGCGTCCATCAGTACCAGCTTTAAAATGCCGGCCTGGATGCCCTATATTCAGTTTGGTTCTTTTTCCCACCCCAATGAAGCAGTACAGTTCAACGGATTGTATATCTACCCTTCGGATATACTGCCTCCCTGGCTTTTTGAAGGGATAGCCCAATACGACAGCGATGTATTCGGCGGTGACAGCTGGGACAGTCACCGGGATATGATACTGCGCTCCCGTATCCTGTCCGATTCCCTTATCAGCTGGGACAATATGTCCGTATTTAAGGGGCGTGGGGATGAATATGAATTGGTGTATAACCATGGGTTTTCCCTGGTGAAATATATTGCTGAAAATTACGGGGAAGAGAAAATTGAATCAATACTTCGGGCGTCTTCAAAATTCGGACGTGTTAATTTCGACCGTTCCATAGAGGAAGTGCTGGGGATTACGGGGCAGAATTTATACGGTAACTGGAAGGAGTATCTCTTCGACGAATATTCACAGCAGATAGAATCCCTGGGGGATACCACTGAGGCACGTCAGATAACTGAAAAGGGGTGGAATAATTTTTATCCCCGATTTTCTCCCGATGGTAAACGTCTCTTCTTCCTTGCCAATAAAGGTAACGACGCCTTTGAGCAACAGCTGTACAGTCATGCCATAGATTCCTTTTATGATACAACCTATGCAGGGGATACGACCTTTAATCGCATGGAGTCCCCGCTTTTAACCAGTGCCTATGACCTTCACGGGGATAGTCTTGCCGTGTTTTCAAGCAGACATTCCATTACCTCAAAGAAGCCCCATAACCGGGGCGGAGGCAGATACAGCGATCTCTATGAGATGAGCCTTACTCCGCGTGAGGAAGAGGTGGAGTCACAGAGTCATCGCGATTTACACCGCGTAACCGAAAGTATGGATCTCTTTGCTCCGTCATATTCTCCCGGCAGAGATACCATTGCCGCGGCACTTCATGAAGACGGGGAAAGCTTTTTTGTGCTTCTTGAACGTGAAAGCGGAGAGATAGTACACCGTATTCCCTCTGAGGCGGCTGACTCCGGTATTCTTCGTGCTGTTTTTTCCACCCAGTGGTCTCCTGCAGGAAATGCTGTTGCCTTTGATTATATTGATCGGGATAACCGCACCGTTGCCTGGTATGACATTGAGAATGATTCGCTTTTTGTTCTCGAAGAAAATGAGGCAGACTTTCGTGATCCCTTCTTTTCCTCAGATGGAGCGGCTCTCTATTATTCCTCAGATGAAACGGGGGTATTCAATATTTATCGGTATTCCCTGGAAAAGAACATATCGACGCAGATTACCAATGTGGGAATCGGTGCATTTTCGCCGGCTGTAAATTCTGATGAAACACAGCTTGCCTATGCAGGCTATACCGCAGACGGGTATAAGATATTTCTTATGGATTCTTTGCAGCATACCAGTTATGAGTCCTTTGAAACCGGAACAGAGTCGGCATTGAATTCTTCCTTTGATACCTCTTCTGTCTTTGATGCCCTCTATTCAGAGGGACGTACTGATTATTCTGCTTTACCGCGCCGGCCCCTGGTGATTCCGACCCTGCTCAATGAAAGTGTTATTACAGAACATGATGATATTTACAGCGGTATCTCCACTTTTAAATACGGGGCCATTGCAACGGTGATGGATCCCTTGAGCTGGACAAACCGGGGAAATATGCTGACCGCCTTTTACCTGTCCGAATCAATCCTCCGGCAGATTCGCAACGCCGTGTTTTTTCAGAGTTATAATCGATCCATGAATAAAAAAATCGCCTATGATCTGGGTCTTTCCTATGAAACGGGAATTTTGCCCGTGGATATTAATCTCTTTTATTTTTTCCGCAATATTCCCGCCACCAGCGAATTTGTCCATGATTTCTCCGGTCGCGATGAGCGGGATGAGACCGATGTATCAATTCAGCCCAGTCTGCTTGAACTCAAGCTTTCCCATTCCCTGGGAAATATATTTACGGGAACCGTATTTTCAAATTATCTCAATCAGCAGAATCAGCTCAATATCTCACAGGCTGAAGACGGGGATCAGTATCTGCGTCTGAAGGTCGGGAGTATTTTCAGAAGCGGGTTTCTTGTATCCATGCTGCAGCGGCCCTACACTCAGCAGTCTTCCATATCTCCCTACGGGGTTGCCATGCGTCTGCAATACGATTATGCCCTGGGACGATTTGTTGATGAAGAACGCTTTATAACCGTGGAAAACGGACGGATTAAGTCAAATCTCAACAGCTATAATTATCATACCTTCAGTGGGAAATTACGGAGTGCACAGCCCTCATTTCTCCTTCCCGATGTTGATGCGGAAATTGATATGGGGGCCACCTACGTTCGCATTCCCGAGGGAACACAGAATACAATCGATTCACTCAGGGATAATGCCCTGGGATCCAATTACTCAGGAGGTTTTCCCGAATTCTTTCAGCCCGTTCTCACTGTACCGGGCTATACCTTCTCCTATCGGGCGGACAGTACGGAATATGAGCTGCGGGATGAATACGGTACGGTCTACGATACGGTGGTGTTTTATGATGACAGCCTGCTTTTTTCCGACAATATACTGCTCAATGCCTCTCTGTCGTATCGTTTTCCTCTCTGGCCGGGAGAATCCATAGACAAAAAAATCGGTTTTCTGTATTTTGATCAGCTCTTTGGGTCAGTAAATTTCGGCGGTGCCCTTGCGGCGGGAGGGTATACTGATTTAAAAAATACCACCCGGGACGATATTCTCCTTCATCTGGGTACTGAGCTTCGTCTTAAAAGTATTGCCTTTAACGGATTTCCTCTGGCGGCATCCTTTCGCTGGGATAGAGGTCTTGATAAACCGGCGCCCGTTGGCGGGGACAGATTTACCTTTACCGTGGGTTTTGAATTTGACAACTGGACCATAATAACTGAACCTGATGGCTCTACGGAGCGCTTTGACTATCTGCGTGCTATATCAGCCTCACCGGGACAGGCTGCTCCATGATTGTGCCCGTGAGTCTGCAAATTCTTTTGGCCCTTATTGCGCTGTATATACTGATAAAAAACATTACCTTCCCACAGGCGCCCCGGACGTGCCGCCCCCGGGGATTTTCCCTGATTATTCCCTTTAAAAATGAAGCAGAAAATCTCTACTCCCTGCTCAAATCACTTGCTGCACAGAGGTGTGATGCAGACTATGAAGTGATTTTGGTAAACGATGATTCCATGGATAATTATTCACAGCCCCTTCGCCAGGCCGGAAGTGATTTTCCTAGGTGTGCTGTTCAGGTATGTACCCTGACAGAGCGTGATGAAACCCTTTCATCAAAGCAAAACGCCATTGAATACGGGGTGTCAAAAGCACAGTTTGACTGGCTTGTCATGACCGATGCCGATATGGTCTTTGACCCGTACTGGCTGCAGAATTATTATAACTCCTGTGATTGTGAAAATGCCCCCTTTGTGTACGGCAGAACGGCCATTTTTCAACCACGGAGTATGTTGGAGAAAATTCAGTCGGTACAGCTGGATTTACTCTTTGTTTCCTCCTGGCTTTTAACCCGTGCCGGACTTGACAGCTCATGCATGGGTAATAATCTGTGCATATCAAAGGCACTGTATACAAAAATCGGTGGTCAGCGCAGTATCGGCTACACTATGGTGGAGGATAAAAAACTTTTCGGTCTGGTGCGTAATGCGGGTGTGCAGCCGCGGCCTGTTGATCCCTTTGCCGCCCGGGCCTGTACGTACGGAATAAAAACAGGGTCTGGGTTTTATGCTCAGATGCTTCGCTGGATAAAAGGGGGAGTGGCGGAGTCTATTTTCATCCGTGTTCTTTTTGTGCTGCTTTTGGTCCATTTTTGTATGACCCCTGCGTTTTTTTTCGGTGCTGCCTCACCGCCTGCTTTCTTTTCTTCGGTTGCAGCCTGGGCAGTTCTTGCGGGAGTATATCTCTATGGAATATGCATGGTGAGACCGGGTATACACCCCGGTGATTTTTTTCTGTATGTACTGTGCTTCCCCTGTATACTGGCAGTATTGGCGTTTACAGTTCCCTTCAAAAAAGTTTCCTGGAAGGGGAGTGTACTTAAGTAGGTCAGCTTAAGGGAAAACGAAGACTTTCTATGGCCCCGGCATATGTTTCCTGAGAAAAAATATAGCTACCGGCCACGAGCATATCCGCCCCCGCCTCCACACAGAGTTTTCCTGTTTTGCTGTTGATTCCGCCATCTACTTCTATACGGGTGGAGGGGCTGTGCTTTTCAATGATTTTTTTCAGTCTGCGAATTTTATCAAGGGATTCGGGTATAAAGGTCTGACCGCCGAAGCCTGCATACACTGACATAATAAGCACAACATCAATCTGAGTGATGTATTCTTCAAAAGTGGAGAGGGGAATATCAGGATTTACACATACCCCCACACGGCATCCTGCGGAACGAATCATTTCCAGTGCCTGAGGGAGGTTTTTACATGCATTGGAATGGATTGTGAGAATATCTGCTCCGGCATTCACAAAGTCCTCGATATATCGTTCGGGATTCTGCACCATGAGATGTACATCAAGGGGATGATCGGTTATCTCATTTACGGTTTTTACCACCATGGGGCCGAAACTGATATTGGGAACGAAGGTGCCGTCCATAACATCGCAATGAATATAATCGGCTCCGCCCTGAACTGCGGCAATGACATCTTTTTTCAGATGGGAAAAATCCGCAGAAAGTATGGAGGGGGCAACGATGCTCTTTTTCACGGGTTACTCCTGGTAGAGGTTGTTTTTCTGAATATAGGTAAGAACCGATGGCGGTATCAGATATGAACAGGACAGATTGTGTTTCAGGTATCTGCGCAGCAGTGTTGAGCTGAGGCCCCAGTGAGGTGAGGGTGGGTATTCTATGTCAGCCCCTGCAAGAGATTCGGGGGGTGAAGGAGGATGCCCCGGGCGGTGAACCACAAGAAGGGTGCTCGCGGCACGTATATCCTCATACCGATGCCATCTATCAAAGGCTGCAAGATTGTCAGAGCCGATAATAAAATAACATTTTTCCGGGTTGTATTCCCTGCAGATTTTTTTGACGGTTATGCTGCTGTAGGATTTTCCGGCAATGTCACCTTCCCCGGACCAGAGTACACATTTTGGGTGGTCTTCTATGGCGGCTTCAACCATACTGCACCGATGTTCAAAGGAGAGGGTTATGCTCTCCTTCTCAAAGGGATGTCGTGCAGCGGGTACAAAAAACAGGGTATCAAGGGCGTATTGATCACAGATTAATGACGCCAGTGCAAGATGTCCGGAATGGGGCGGGTTAAAACTTCCACCGAGAATTGCAATTTTTCCTGGCACGGGGTGTCCTGTTCCGTTTATTCAGGGGATATGAGCTGTTTCAGCCGGTCAATTTCTTCGGAAGAATAATTGTTTTCACTCAGCCGTTCGATATAGGTTTGTGCTTCAGGTATTCGCTGAGCGCGAATAAGGTTTTCCGCAAGCATGGCTGTTATGGTATCGGCCCGCTGTGTTTTGGGGTATTCCCGGAGAATATGCTCGCAATATATAACGGCAGAGTTGTATTCATTGATAATGGAGTAGAATTCAGCTGTCTTCAGCTCCTTGGTGACAAATTTTTCGTATATGCTGTCAAGATACATATGTGCCGAGTCCGCCCGAGGACTTTCGGGATAGGTATGGACATAGCGGTTAAAGTGCTGTTGGGCCTGTTGCAGTATTGATATATCACGTTCCACAATGGGAGCGTCCTTATACCGTGAGAGGGCAAGCAGATAGAGCGCTTCCCGGGCGATGGGGGTTTGCGGGTACCGCGCAAGAATTTCTTCGTATTCCACGGCAGCTTCGCCGAAATTTTCCAGCGCAAATTTAGTGTTTCCCGCACGAAGATGCAGGGAATCCCGCTCTTCAATCTCCGTTGCGCAGTTGCGGATAAGATCATCAAATATGGGTGCCGCCCGACGATAATTTTCAGATTCGTAGAGCTCAGCGGCATCCTGGTATTTTTTTTCACACCGGCTCACATCACCGGAGATCTCTTCTGAGGAGATCGGGCCTGCACTTATACAAAGAATCAGGAAAAAAAGTATACACTTCTGCATAGAACCTCGCTTAATCATTGAGCATAAAATAGATTTTTGTTATATATTTACGCCATATTATTTTGGAATCATTCAGATTTAGGTTTTTTACCTGATCTTATTATGGAAAATGACAATTACATGAGCAAAAGATATTCGATTTCTCAGATCCGGGTGTCCTGTGAGTATTCAGAGCAGGATGTTATTACCGCAATACACCGCAGCAGCGCAATACCGAAAAAATTCATTTTGAATCCCCAGGTCCGCCGCCGCTCAATTGATGCACGACGGGGGATATCCTATGTTCTCACCGTTGACTTTGACATACCGCAATCCTACACCGGTTTGCTTCGGAATGTACGGGAATGTACCGCTTCAGAGCCGCTTTCCATTCCACGCATTCATTCATCCTGGCCGCGTCCCCTTATCGTTGGTGCAGGGCCGGCGGGGCTTGCAGCGGCATATATCCTGTCCCGGTCCGGGCTTCGTCCCCGCATCCTTGAACGGGGAAGTGAGGTAAAACAGCGGGTGCAGGATGTGAAGAATTTCTGGGATACCGGTGTTTTGAAGAAGGATTCAAATATGCTCTGTGGGGAAGGTGGTGCCGGGCTGTTTTCCGATGGCAAACTGACGGCGCGGAATAAAAACAAAGGTGCTGTACAGACCTTTATGAATATGCTTGTGGAAGCCGGTGCGTCCGAGAGTATCCGCATTGACGCCCATCCTCATATCGGCAGTGATAGGTTGATCCCCCTGGTTTCAAATCTGCGCAAAACCATTGAGGATGCGGGAGGGGAGTTTTTTTTCAATACCTCTCTCAGGGATATTGTAACGCAGAATGGCCGCGTTGTGGAAGCCATCACCGATAACGGCAGTTTCGAAGCGGAAAAAATCCTTCTCTGTACGGGACACAGTGCCCGGGATGTGTATGAAATGCTGCATGGCCGCTTCGTTGCTCTGCAGCCCAAGGGGTTTGCCATGGGAGTACGGGCGGAGCTGCACCAACAACGGGTAAATACCGCGATGTACGGAATGAAAAATCCCCCCGTGGGGGCTGCGGAATTTCGTCTGAGCAGATCCGTGGGAAACGATTCTCTGCGCGTGTACAGTTTCTGCATGTGCCCCGGAGGACGGGTGGTGAGCTGTGCGTCTTCGCCGGGGATGCTGACCACAAACGGTATGAGTTATTCAAAACGGGATTTATCCCGGGCAAATGCTGCGTTTCTGGTGCCCGTTTCCCCTCAGGATTTTTCCGGGGAAGGGGGAGATACATCGCCTCTTGCGGGGATAGAATACCAAAAAATATGGGAGAAAAAGGCCTTTGAAGCAGGAGGGCAAAGGTATTCCCTTCCCGCGTCCACCCTTGCCGACTTTCTTTCCGGCTCCCCCCCCCGCTCACTCCCCAATGATACCTCCGCGTTTGCCTGTACTCCGGCGGATATCACCCCGCTTCTGCCTGCGTATATTGTGCGGGCTTTGAAAGAAGCGTTGCCGCCTCTTATGCGGCGTCTGGGGGAGAATGATTTTTCACAGGTGGTGATATACGGTGTTGAAACACGAAGTTCATCCCCCGTGCAGATAGTACGGGGAAAAGACCGGCAGTCAATCTCCCATAAAAATCTGTATCCCGTGGGAGAGGGAGCCGGATATGCCGGTGGTATTGTCAGCAGCGGAGTGGACGGCATAAAAACCGCACTGGAGATTGTGCGGGAGTATGAGTGAGAATGTTGCGTGAGTATACTCTTCAGACAGGGCTTCTGGAAAGATGATTTACCCCCGGGATATCGGGCCTTATGCGGTGGTTTTTACAGTCGGGGGTGTATATACAGTGTACCTGGTATCCTATATGTCAATCCCTGTTTTCTCTGTATTGATAGGTTGATTTTCCGGTTCTGAGCTTTCATAATCCCGTTACTGGCGGGTATTACATGATACGGGTGGATTTTTCCGAATATCCTGTACCCGGATTTTGTTGTACCACTCACAAAAATGTATCGACGTGATTTCCTGTTTCTGTAATTGGCAGTACTCACTTATTATCTCACTGTGGATTCAGTCAATGTAAATGATAGTGCGTCACGTTCATTCTTTAGGAAATTTTTATGTAACTGCGGGGTCCTCAGATGGTGTGTTATTTCTTACACCAGTTCTATCTGCGTATTGGCAGTTGTGTCGAGTGTATAATGTGGGATTATTCGATACTTTCTTCCATTCCAAACCGATTATTATTTCTCAACTGACAGCATCCATGGCGATATATGGTGGAATTACCCGTGGGAGAGGGGGCCGGATATGCCGGAAGCAGTGACAGCTGTGGAGTGGAGGGCATACATGGGTACCGCTGATAGTGCGAGGCTATCACAAAAAAAACTTGCAATCCCTGTATAGAAGGGTATACTCATAAAAAAGAAAGGATGTGATAATGATACCCGCTTTAAACCCCCTGGTTTTAAATCTGAAGGAATCTGCCACTCTGGCTGTAAATATTGAAGCCCATCGTCTGCGGGATCTCAATGAGGAGATCTACCATTTCGGATTCGGCCAGTCACCCTTTCCCGTTCCGGATATAATCCGCCGCGGTCTGGAGGAAAACTCACATAGAAATCAGTATCTCCCCACGCAGGGGCTGCCCGAATTGCGCGAAGCAGTAAGTGGTTTTTACAGAAAACAGTTTCAGTACAGCTTTACTCCGCAGGACGTCTTTGTCGGTCCCGGCAGTAAGGAGTTGATTTTTCAGTGCATTTATCTTATTGAGGGTCCTCTTATTGTCCCCGCTCCAAGCTGGGTAAGCTATGGGCCGCAGGCAACCCTGCGGGGAAAACAGATTAAACCGGTTATCACCAGCCGGGAAAACAGGTATAAGCTCACCGCAGAAGATCTGGACCGGGCCTGCTACTCTCTGGGGGAAGGGCAGAAAATACTCATACTGAATAATCCGGGAAACCCCACGGGTGCCGTGTATACTCCCGGGGAAATGAAAGAGCTTGCAGAAATCTGCCGGGCCTACCATGTGGTGGTTATTTCCGATGAGATCTATGCCATGATTGATTTTAATCACCTGCAACAGGCGGGCATGTCACAGTATTATCCTGAGGGAACCATTGTTTCCGGCGGGCTTTCCAAATCATTTTCGGCGGGAGGCTATCGGTTGGGTGTACTCCTTATACCTGAGGAGCTCAGTATTCTGAAGCAGGCTCTGAAATCGATCATCAGCGAAACCTATTCCTCAGTGTCAGCTCCCGTCCAGCATGCAGCCCTTGCTGCCTACGCCCATTTTGATGAGTTGGAGGAGTATGTGTCAACCTGCAGTGACATCCATCGTTTTGCCGGCGAATATCTCTACGGACGCTTTTTGAAAATGAATCTCAATTGTCCCCGCCCCGGGGGAGCATTTTATCTGTTTCCGGATTTTGAAAATTATCGTGATGTTTTTCGGCGCCAGGGTGTCTCAACGGGGTATGCACTCTGCTCAAAAATACTTCGGGAGGCGCGGGTTGCCCTCCTGCCCGGTGCGGATTTCTATCTTCCAGCCACAAATCTCGGGGTTCGTGTTGCCTCCGTTGACTATGACGGTGCACGGGTTTTGGAACACTGGTCCGGAGAAAAAGACTGTACTCCGTCAAAAACGGTGGAGTTATTTCCCAATCTTGTAAAGGGATGTGATGCCCTGGAGGATTTTCTCAAAAACAGTATTTAGTTTTTGACCTGGCGGCTGCGTTCGTAGAGAAGAATTGCGGCCGCGGCGGAAACATTAAGGGATTCCACCCGGGAATTTATGGGGATCGCAATAAAGGCATCGCACAGCTTCTGAAGATAGGCAGGAATTCCCCGGTGTTCACCACCGGTAATCAGAAGCACAGGGCCGGTGAGATTGCTCCCGGAAATGTCGGTTCCCAGCTTACCATCTGCACCAAAAACTTTTACCCCTGCCCCTTTGAGGAGGGTGACGGTTTTGAGAAGATTTGGTGGTTTTACTATTTTCATATGTTCCATGGTTCCCGCAGAGGCCTTTGCTGCACGGGGATTCATGGCCACCGAGCCCTTTCGCTCCACCATAACGGCATGGGCACCAAAGGCGGCGGCGGAACGGACCACGGCACCGAAATTCCCCGGATCTTCAAGGGAGGCGGGGAGAATAAACAGGGGAGAATCCTCTGTTTCAAGTATCTCCTCCAGAACCGATTCCGGATCATAGGACCGGACTGTCTTGTAGGCAACTACCCCCTGATGGTTTCCGCGAAAAACCATTTTGTCAAGCTTTGCTGCGGGAATATTGGCATAGGGAAGCTTTTGTTTTTTGGCTGCCTTCATAAGCTCAAACAATGCGCCCTTTTTCTCTTTATCCGTGAAATAGATCTTATCAACGGATCCGGGGTTTTGTTCAATCAGCTCCCGAACGGCATGGATGCCGTAAATCTGACGGGGATTTTCTTCCTGTTCATGTCTCATTTTTTATTACTTTGCTTAATCCATTTGCTCCAAAATATATTTACCAGTGAACGGGAAGCCATATTTTTTCCGGTGGTTGGTTTTTTATGAACACCCTAACGGCAGTTATTCTTCTGTGCCTGTGTATTATTCTCCTGTGGCCCCATAGGATTATTCTTCACTCCGCCGGAAGGACGACGACATTTTCCCTGCGTTTTTTCGGTATTCCCTTTGTCTGGGATAGTGCGGGGCATGCAAAAAAAAGAATGCCGAAAATCCCCCGGTTTTTCCGCCGAAGAAAAAAAAGCCCCCCTGCAGATGAGCCCCCCCCTCCTCCGATACATCCTGAAGTGTGTGCCGAAGAACGACACAAGCAGTCTGACAGTGAAGCCTCAGAAAGTTTTTGGCAAAATCCTGTTTCTGACGGGGGAGGGCATACAGAAAGCGCTCCGCAGCGGGAGTCTTTCACAGAGAGCAGGCATACCCCCAGGGATAGCGAGTCCTCGATTGTATCAAAGATATGGTCCTTTTTAAAATCCTGCGCACATCTTCCGGCACTCTTTATACACTATCGTGACCGCCTCTATGCGCTGTATGGGGATATGGGGCGTGAGGTAAAAAAATGTGCCGCCTACGGCGCCAAAACCACGCGGCGTTTTTTCAGGATTATTCGTCCGCGTAAGCTGAAATGCTCTTTTTGGGGTGGGTTTACCGACCCCTATGTAACGGCCCAAACAGCGGTCTATGTGCAAACTGCCTTTGAATATATGAATTTTGTTCCCGGAGTGTATCTGGTGTATTATCCCAGCTACGGAGAGCGGGAGAAACTTTCCTGGGAGGGTGATCTCTTCTTCCGTTTCAGCTTGATTCAGTTTATATGGTTTGGTATTCTCTGTTGTGTAACCTTTCCCTACACAGCGGTATACCGGATGTTCAGATATGGAAGAAAACTACAGCGTGAAGGGGTGATATGATCTGGCTTTTGGGTGCAACGGGATTAGTGGGGAGTCAGGTACGGGCTCTTTTTAAACAGCAGGGGCTCCGTTTGTATGATCATCGCGTGGATTTAAATGATTCCGCTGCCCTGCACGCCTATACCCGGGATAAGGATATTCAGTATATTGTTAATTGTGCGGCCTTTACTGCGGTTGATGCCGCGGAGTCACACCGTGAGAAGGCCTGGAGGATAAACGGTGCCGTCCTTGGTGATATCTGTGAGATTGCAGCCCGTCACCGGGCCTGTGTGATTCATCTTTCCACGGATTACGTCTTCTCCGGTGCAGAGAGGATTCCCCTGCGGGAAGATATGTCTCCGGATCCACTGAATTTTTACGGAAAAAGCAAGCTGGAAGGGGAGCGCCGGATTCTGGAGGCGGGTATTGATCATTATATTGTCAGAATTTCCTGGGTATTTGGAATATACCGGGAGTGTTTCATCACCAAAATGATTGATAAAGCCACCCGGGAAGAAGCGCTTTACGCTCCCGATGATCAGTGGGGCGGGGCTACCTCAGCGGCAGATATTGCTGCATTTATCGCCCTTCTGATATCAGAAAAAAAACCTGAATTCGGAATCTATCATTTCTGTAATACCACCCCGGTCACGCGCTTTGAGCTGGCAGAAAAAGCCTGTGCTCTGGCCGTAGAATACGGGGTGATATCCTCTGCAGCACCGGTATATCCGGTCTCATCACACTCATTTAAAGCAGCGGCTTTGCGGCCGGGATGGTCCTATATGTCCGGTGAAAAGGCTGAAAACGCCTGTAATATCCGCATCCGGAGCTGGGAGGAAGCTCTTGAAGAGTTTGTGCGGGATGTGGCCCGGGAGCACAGAGAATGATTTGCAGGGGATAATTCTTTTCCTTTGAAGGTAATCAGATATTATATTAGTATTCACTATTTTTTAATTTGGAGGTACGTTTTATGCCACTTATCGAATCAATTCAGGCACGTGAAATTCTTGATTCCAGAGGAAATCCCACTATTGAGGTGGATGTTATCCTTGAATCAGGTATTACGGGCCGCGCCGCGGTTCCTTCCGGTGCGTCCACCGGTGAAAACGAAGCGCTGGAGCTTCGCGACGGAGATAAAAACCGGTATCTTGGTAAAGGGGTACTCAAGGCGGTAAAAAATGTTAATGAGAAAATCGGCCCTGAGCTGGAAGGGGAAAACTCCCTTGATCAGCGGGGAATAGATAAGGCAATGTTGGCCCTTGACGGGACTTCCACAAAGAAAAATCTCGGTGCCAATGCGATTCTCGGTGTATCCCTGGCCACGGCAAAGGCAGCGGCAAATTTTCTCGGTATTCCCCTCTACCGCTATATTGGCGGAACAAATACCATTACCCTGCCCGTTCCCATGATGAATATCATCAACGGTGGTTCTCATTCCGATGCGCCCATTGCATTTCAGGAATTTATGATTCGTCCCGTTGGTGCAAAATCATTTCGCGAAGGTCTTCGCATGGGTGCCGAAGTGTTTCACAGCCTGAAAAAGGTTCTCAAAAAACGCAACCTCAGTACTGCTGTGGGTGATGAAGGCGGATTTGCTCCTGAGCTTGCCGGCACGGAAGATGCTCTGCAGTCTATTATGACTGCCGTTGAAAATGCAGGCTATAAGCCTGGAAGAAAAGCAGACGGTGGCGATGTGTCCATTGCCCTTGACTGTGCATCTTCAGAGTTTTTTGAAAACAGCAAATATAATTATGCCAAATTTGAAGGTAATGACGGTGCCGTATTGTCTTCAGATGAGCAGGCAGAATATCTTGCGTCCCTTGTGGAAAAATTCCCCATTGATTCCATCGAAGATGGTATGGATGAAAACGATTGGGACGGCTGGAAAGTCCTGACTGATAAGATCGGTGACAAATGTCAGCTTGTTGGTGACGACCTCTTTGTTACCAATGTTGATTTTCTGAAAAAAGGCATTGACCTGGGATGTGGAAACTCAATTCTTATCAAGGTAAATCAGATCGGTACCCTTTCTGAAACTCTTGATGCCATTGAGATGGCCCACAGAGCAGGATATACCTCTGTTACGTCTCACCGTTCCGGTGAAACCGCCGATGATACCATCGCGGATATTGCCGTGGCGACAAATTCCGGTCAGATCAAGACCGGTTCCCTGAGCCGTTCAGATCGTATGGCAAAATACAATCAGCTTCTTCGTATTGAAGAAGAGCTGAGTGATCTTGCGCAATACGGATGGTAGCTTACAGTACGTATTGTTTGTAACAATATGATATATAAATAAAAGGTGCAGAGTATTCTGCGCCTTTTATTGTGGGAGTACTGCATTTTGAGCGGGATGCTGTTTTCCTGTAAAAATATCACAAGTAACAAGGTCCAGTCTATGATTAAGATGTGTCAAACAATCATTTTTACAGCTGTTGTTTTTCTATCAGCTGTATCGTCAAGTGCCTCAATGTTTTCGATATTGGATTCGTTGCACATAATAACTAATAGCATCTCAGAAATGAATATAACTAAAAATGAAGCTTCGAGAAGTTTCTCTTATGATGAATTTTTAGATATCAGTATAGTTAACCAAAGTGCAGTGGTTGATTCTTTGTTTTCAGAAGTCAGTGAATGCGCAGGGGATTCAGTTTTTTACAGACTGTACTCAAACAATGTGGTATTACTTTCGGATGTTGTTAATGTGTATTATTTGATTAAAAATTTCCCAGAAACAAAAAACGGAATAGTCCAAGGTATGTCTAGAGAAGATGTGATTACCACATTGGGAAAACCGTTTAAGTATAATGAACAGGTTCTCATATATAAATGTTTAGATACTGTATTCTACGAAACCGAAGGGGGTAAAGATGAGTATGAAGGAGTGTTCCTGTATTTTAATAATGATAGGTTATTTGCTATGAAAATAATCCAAATGGGCACTTGCTGATTGTGATAGTCGCACGGCAGAATGTGTTGAAAAGGTACACTGTGCCAAGTCGAGAGTCAAATCGTCGGCGGCGATAACCGCTTAAAGAACTTTTAGGAGTCTTACTATACTCATTCTTCGAAGCACCAAGCTTAACCTCTACTTCATTCCATCATACGATCCATTAACCATGTTAACAGTGAGAGTAAAGAATCTTCTTCAAACACAAACTGTGTCAGAAGGTTTCGATAAAGTTCTTTGATACTGACTTTTATTTAATTTTCCTCCGTATAGAACAATAAGTATCAAACGAAGATTCCGACCAGTAATTTACATTACTCCATTTTTCCCAATGATGACCCTATTGTAAGTCTTGCTTCGTGGACCTTCTCAAAAAAGTACACAGTGGGTTAAGACATATATTATTTATTCAGAAATGGAGATATCTGTCAAAGAAACAACGACGAAGTTACGATTCAGATTTTAAGAAGGATGCTGTTCGTCTAAGCACTGAACCAGGTCGTACAGTAGCAGAAGTGTCAGATGCTCTCGGTATCAGATCTGAACTGTTGTATCGCTGGCGTTCAGCAGAAAGAA